>LBQR01000010.1 GCA_000990945.1 Candidatus Moranbacteria bacterium GW2011_GWF2_35_54 | reverse complement strand
TCCATTTAAACTCACTAGAACTATAGAGGCCAGGATACCAATAATTGCGATTACAATAAGTAGTTCAATTAAGGTGAAACCTTTTTTTATTTTATTCATATGTTTTTGTATTCATTTATGATTTTAGTGTAAACTTGTTAAGGGCAGATTGCTGATGTTAATGAAGTTGTACAAGCGTTGTCTGAGTAAACCCCATTGGCACTCACATAAACATTACAGTTTCCTGCGGTTGTTGTAGTAAAAGCTTTAACATTGGTAGCGAGCGCACAAAATGACCCATCTCCTGCATCTCCACAAGACTGTGTTCCTGGATCACCCCAAGTAACATTAGCAGTTGAAGTAAACACCGGATCTGGTAGTGTGGCGCTATCACATACCGTCACCAAAGACGGAGAACCACTAGTAACTTCAGAAATGAAAGCTGCTCTATTAGCCTTACCCCTAGCACTATTTAAACTCACCAATACAATGGAGGCTAGCTCAATTAAGGTGAAACCATTTTTGATTTTATTCATTTGATTTCACCTCCTTTCATTTTTTTGTTTTTATCTTTAAACATTCTTATTATTAAAATTTTATTTTTATTTTAGCTAGCTTTTCACAACAAATTAATTATAGCACGAATGGGATTGGGAACACAACATTTCTTAGTACAATTTGCTATTACTTAGTTAACGAGTTATTAATTAAATTTCGAATTTTTAATTTTGAATTTTGATTCAAATCTTAATTTTTAATTTTTTAGTGTTGAAACAATCTTTCCAAATATTAACGTGAGTTCATGAACTTCTTTCCATAATTTTCTAGCTTCTTCTTTGTGTTCTGGACAAGCTACCGAAATCATATGCAACCAATGTTTACTTTCTTGAGCTTCTTTTTTGCAAATATATATTTTATTTCTAAAATCTTTCTTGGAACAAGCTCCGTTAGCTTCATAGTAATTTGCTCCAACGCTTGTTGCACTTCTTACTAGTTGTGAAATTAGGGGTCTAGAAATTGTATCTTGTTCTATTTTTCTGCAAAACAATATAGTATCTTCACCAAATTTTGAAGTCCTTTCTTCAAGGTTATATTTTGTATTGTTTTCAATCATTAATTTAATTTGAAATTGAATCGAAATTCAAAATTTGAAATTCAAAATTAATTTAGAATTTCTGTATCACACTATAAATCGGTAGCAGTATCGAGAAGGCAAGAATTGCGACACCGATACCAAGTCCCACAATCAAAATCGGCTCAATCAAAACTGACATATTTTTAACCATTTCATCCATCTCTTGTTCATAGAAGTTACTTACGCTTTCCAAAGATTCGGAAATTTTACCTGTTTTTTCTCCAATAGTAACCATCTTTGACATAACTCCCGGGACATAATCCGAATAGGTCAAAACCGTACTGATATTTCCACCGGTTTTTACCTCATCTGCGCAAGCCAAAATCATTCTTCTGTAAACATCATTATTTACCACCTCGCTCACCGTCACCAAAGATTGTACGATCGAAACACCGCCCTCCAATAAAATTACCAAATTTCCCGCAAACCTCACAATGTACAAATATTGGAACATTTTTCCCAAAACCGGCAAATCCAGCTTTATTCTGTCCCATTCTTTCTTGCCAGCATCCGTCTTGATATAATAAATAACACTAAAGATAACTCCAAATATTACCACCAAAACAGCCCACCAATAATTCTCCATAAAATGACCCAGCTTTATAACCAGCATCGTATGCCAAGGAAGCTCTGCATCCATATCCGCCACAATGGCAGTTAATTTGGGAATTATGAACGTCACACTGGCAAATCCTACTACAAAAGCAGTAGCCAAAACAAAAGCTGGGTAAATAAGAGCGCCTCTGATTTTGGCGGTTATTCTATAATTTTTTTCCATACTGATAGCCACATTCTTGATGGATGATTCCAAATTACCGGAGATTTCTCCAGCCTTTATTACGCTAGTTACAACTGTCGGGAAAGTATCCGGATACCTGGTTAGCGCCTGAGAGAAAGAAGATCCATCCTCTATGTCATTGGCAATGTCTTTTACGATGCTTGATAAATATTTACTTTCCGATTGATCGCTAATTGCCCGCAAAGAATAAACTACTGGAACTTTTGAACCTATCAGAGCTTGAAGTTGCCTGAAAAAAACCACCAAATCTTTGGTTGAAGCTTTGTCAAAAGTCTTTTTAAAATATTTCCCAAACTGATCATCGCCCGCATCCCTTTCAATTGAAACAGGAATCAATTTATTTTCCTGAAGAATTTGAAAAGCTAATTCCTTGCTGGCAGTTTCTATTGTTCCGCTCTTAGCTTTTCCGTCCTGATCTTTGGCTTTAAATACAAATCTCATATATTTTTATACCAAATAAACTAAATCTGTTCTACGGCGTTTGTCATCTTGAGCGGAATTGAGCTCAGCAGAGCGAAATGCAGTCGAAAGATCTGGGTTCAGATTCCTCGATTTCGTTCATCCTCCTTGGGGTCGGACTCGCTTCACTCGGAATGACATCGTAGCAGTATTTAAATTGATTTAGTATTATTTGTTTTTTATTATTGTTTTTAAATATTCTCGATTGCTTGTGTACGTAAAAGCTTCATCTATAGATATTATACCCTCTCTCACCAATTGACTCAAGGACCTGTCCAATGAAATCATTCCTTCTTTCAAACTAGTCTCTATGACAGAGTCTAGCTGATAGGATCTATTTTCTCTTATTAAATTAGCTACGGCATGATTTTTTAACATTATTTCCATCGCCGCCACTCTTCCCCCGCCTATTCGGGGAATTAATCTTTGCGTAATTACTCCCAGCAGAACATTGGCCAACTGTGATCTGATTTGATTTTGTTGATGAGCAGGAAAAACGTCCACTATTCTATCCACCGTTTGAGCACTATTATTGGTATGCAAAGTGGCGAAAATCAAATGTCCGGTTTCCGCGGCAGTCATAGCTGTGCTAATAGTGTCCAAATCCCGCAGTTCTCCAATCAAAAGCACATTGACATCTTCACGAAATATCCCCCTCAGTGCTACAGCAAAATCTTTTGAATCTTCGCCGACTTCCCTTTGATTGATAATGCATCTGTCCTGCTGGTAAACATATTCAATAGGATCTTCGATAGTTAAGATATGCTTATCTTGAGTATGGTTGATATAATCAATGATAGCAGCCAAAGTCGTTGATTTACCATGGCCCACCGGACCGGTTACCAAAACTAATCCTTGCGAATATTTAGTGAAATCATAAAGATTGGTATTTACTTCCAATTCTTCCAAAGTTCTAATTTTACTCTGCACCAAACGCATGGCTATGCTCAAATTCCCTTGTTGGAAGTAAACACTGGTTCTAAATCGAGCTTTTCCTTCAAAATTATAAGCAAAATTAACCTGGCCCTCTTGCAACAATTCTTTTTCATAATTTTCAGTAAGTAATATTTTTGAAAATTCTTTGGTTTTTGGAGCAGTTAAAACTTCCTCCTCAAGTAATGGTATTAATTTCCCATCCACACGAATAGTGGGGTGCCGTCCTACTACCAAATGCAAATCTGAAGCGCCCTGTTGAGCCACTGTCAGCAAATGACTTTTTAGTTTTTGTTCTATGTGGAGTAAATCGTTCATTGGTTTATAGTTAATTAATGTTTATGAATGCGAAAAAATTTTACCATTTCTCTTTAATTCTTCCCCTTCAAGAATAGACGGCCATTTTCTGGTTTCCCTCTCCCTCTTGTACTCAAGGGGGAGATGTCCGATAGGACAGAGGGGGTTTAAAAAATTTAACTTAAAATTATATTTAATTTCTAACCCCCGCCCGCCTTGCAAGCAAAGCCTTGCGGGCAGGCCTCCCTGCCCTCCCCTTCAAAGGGGAGGAGGAAAACCAAAGTAATATTATTTTTTAATCAGAGGAATTACTTCTTCCAAAACCTCTTTGGGAGTAAAGTGTGCCTTGATCAAATATTTATCAGCTTGGTCAAGCAACTCTTGTTCAAGATCATCTTGAGCAGAAACATTTGTCAAAAAAACCACCGGTACAGCCTTTAACCGCTCATCTTGCTTGATTTTTTTAAATACTTCCTTGCCGTTTTGATACGGCATCATTATGTCCAAAAGTATCAAATCTGGAGTAATATCTTCCAACTTTTCCAACGCTTCCATACCATTGGTAGCTAAAATAACAGTATAACCATTCATTGAAAAAATACGATTATAAATATCCCGTATAAACTCATCATCCTCTGCTATTAGAATACTGATATTTTTTTCTTCCACTTTTTCTACTTCCATATATTTATTATTTATAAACTATTTAATTATATTATTTCCGGTTCTCGTCTTTGCGAGAAAGTTTTGTAATCAAAACTTTCGTGGCAATCTAGAAATATTTACAGGGCTATCCTTGAGATTGCCACACAAATATTGAGTACAATATTTGTTCGCAATGACAGCATGCTTAATTTGAAATTTAAATTTGGGATTTTATTTGAAATTAGTCATTTAGTATTTGAAATTCAATGTTTTGTACCCAAAACATTGTCCCCCTATCCTTTATCATCTTCAAATTCTCCCACTGTCAGACTGCCTCCTGTCATTCTCTCCACTTCCGATACTGAAGTTAGTCCCATCGCAGCCTTTAGGAGACCGTCTTGCCGCATATTTAGCATTCCTTGCTTTTGCGCTACCCTGTTTAATAATCCATCATCTTTTTCAGTTATAACTTCTCTCAATTCATTTGTTACATCTACGCATTCGTATATTGCCAACCTTCCCTTGTAGCCGGACTTCCCGCATTCATCACATCCCACTGCTTTGAAAAATCTTAAATCTTCCGGTTTCAAAGAAGAGAGTCCATAGCTCGCCGCTTCTTGCGTATCAATATTTTTTAATGAATTCAAAACCTTTTCAAAAACCGTCTTGGGCAATTCAAATTCCTTCTTACAATTATCGCATAATTTTCTCACCAACCGCTGAGCTGCCACAGCATTAATTGAGGACGAGAGCAAGAAAGGCTCCACACCCATATCCACCAACCTGGGAATAGCGCTGATGGCACTATTGGTGTGCAGGGTTGAAAATACTAAATGCCCTGTCAGCGCGGCATGAATTGCCAATTCAGCCGTTTCCCCATCGCGGATTTCTCCAATCATTATAATATTCGGATCTTGTCTTAATATAGAACGCAACCCATCCGCAAACCCATAACCAATCGCCGGATTAATCTGACTTTGGTTAACACCATCCAATGAATATTCCACCGGATCCTCTAGCGTAATAATATTTCTCTCTTCTTGATTGATAATTTTCAAAAAAGAATACAAAGTTGTAGATTTTCCGCTTCCTGTCGGACCGGTGATTAAAATAATTCCACTCGTTTCTTTTATTTTCTTGCTTAAAACAGTATTATTTTTGCCCATTAATCCCAACTTATTTAAATCAAAAACTCTATCATCTTTAGTCAAAATTCTCATCGCTATCTTTTCACCGTTTATCACCGGTAGCGTGGAAACACGAAAATCAACACTATCTGAATTAGCTATATCATTTTTTTCAATCCTAAATCTCCCATCCTGAGGCTTTCTGGTTTCATCTATTTTTAAATTAGATAATATTTTAATGTGCGATATAATCGCCATTCCCACATTTTTAGGCAAAACCAAGGAAGAATGCAACATTCCATCCACCCTGAATCTCACTCGATATTCGTCTCCGATTGGCTCTATATGGATATCACTCGACTCTCCCTCTAACGCATGGTTTATGATAACTTGCACCAATTTTGAAACAGGAGCATCCTGAATAATAATTCTTTCTTCGCCTCGCTTGTTTCTTTTTTTTATACTCAATTCCCTGTCTCTAGTAGCACTTTCAAATGACTCCACCACTTCTTCAACTGCTTTTTCAGCCGACTGATATCTTTTTAATATATCTGCAAAAGCTTCCTCAGACGCCCAATAGATATCGAAAGGAATCTTGTTCCTTTCTACCAAAAAATTTAAAACATTTCTAGCTTCCAGATCCTGAGGATTTGCCATAGCTACCATTATACTGCCGCCATCCTTGCCAAAAGAAAACATTTTGTATTTCTTGACTATTTTTTCAGGTATTATTTTTAAATATTTTTTTTCTATATTTTCCGGAGCTTTAGTTAAATATTTTAGCCCCATCTGCTTAGCTAGCTCCTCCGAATAAATTTGTTTTTCCTTAACCATTTTTTTTGTTTTTAAACCAATCGATTTAGCCAAATTACTGTTATTCTATGCTTAAATTGATAATTCATTAATATTTTCCCTAGAAATACTGCCCTCAGTTATTGCACAGCTTCACCCTCTTTTAGAAAAGGATTCTGCACACCAATTTCGCCCATTTCGCTTTGCTTATAATTTCCAGTTAGAATATTTCTATAATTATCTACGTCATAAAAATTAAATTTATCCGCATTGAACAAATCTTCCTTAAGCAAAGAGCTAATTTGTTTATCTGAAAATACGTAATATCCAAAACCCACTACGATATCAGCAGTCAAAGAATCCGCTGGTGCTTGCTTATCCTCATCGGTGCTAGCGGAATCCTTTTTCTTATAAATTTCGAAAGTTTGAATATTATTAAGAAGACCCACTTTATTCAAAGACGTTGCAAATCGTTTAATTTGTTCATAATTACCATCTATCTGCAAAGTTGCTTCAATAAATTTTATTTTCGCCCTAGCTAAATCCTCCAGAGAAGCACCACTCTCATCTAGGCCCGGCACCACAACGGCTCCATTCTCGGAAGCAACTGCGCTAGTCTCAATTGGCTTATCCATACGCAAAGGAAGCGCTAATAATCTAATAGGATCCTCAGATTCTACTTTCTTGTATTCTATTTGCATCTCTTCCAAAAAAACACCCTCAGAAAATGCTATGTTATTTATATTGCTAACCACATCTTCATCATTGCGATAAGCGGGATAGTATTTATTAATTAATGCTTCCAGGTCAGAATTTTCACTGAGAGATTGGGATAATTTTTCTATATTTTGCTTTTTTGTTTTAACTGTAAGCAACTCGTCATTTTCTTTTTTAATTTCATTTCTAATATTTTTTATACTACCAGCATCTTCGCCAAACCAACTCGGATAAATATATCCGATAATAAGCACCAACGACATAGCTACGGAAACCGGCACTAACAAAATTTTTAATTTCATATTTTTACTTGCCCTGTTAAATTATGGTACTCCATACTATTTAACAGGGTTGCCCGTCAAATTGCGTAACTGCATATTCAATCGGGTTTTATTTTAGTTATTCACTTTTTTTTAGAATTCTTGTTTATTTTTTAAAAACGGCTTCTAATTTAAAAACCGCCTGATTATTTTCATCTCTTTTTGATTCGGCTATTTTGACATCTTCAAACAAATCGCTTCTTTTAAGACTTAAAATCTGGCTAGCTGCTAGTCTAAAGCTATCTGCCACAACTTCCATTTCTATTTTATTGCCGACACTGTCATAGTTTAAACTATTAAGAAAGGATCCTTTGACTATTAATTTTTCTACTAAGGCAAATATATCTTCGGGATTTTTTTTATTATTTAAATTAAACATTGAGCTCTCTAATCTTTTTTGGAAATCATCTAACCTATTAACTTCCTGTATATCAATAAGTGCAATCTCTTGATTTTTAATTGCATCTAATTCTATCTTTTTAGCAACCAGACTATTGCTATATAAAATAGTTGCGCCATATGTCGCAGATACCGCCAGAATTAAAATAATTGCTATAAAATAGGTACTGTTTAAAAAAGACTTTCTTCTATTTATCATCAGATCTTTTTCTGCAGCCTGATGAAAATTTACGTCGACCATTTTTTTGTTTTGACACTAACGCATTTTATAATTTGGAAGAATTTATAACTACCTAAATTGCATTAGCATTAATTATTATTATTTTTATTTAAGTTTACTTTAAATTAATTTTTTAAGTTCTTTATTTTTTTTATTATAACACTTTATAGTATTTTTAGCCAACTACACACCATGCTTTTTTCGATAAATCTCTGCGCCCTTAATTGCCAAACCGGTAGCTACTGAAAATTTCGGAGATATATTTGCAATATTTGTCTTTATTATATCGCTCTCTATGATAACTTTCTCAAAAGGATTTCCCATAACAACACCATCGCCCAATGTTTCTTTAAAAATATCCACAATTCCCAGAACGTCAGATCCGCCACCCACTAAAATAACCTTATCCAATGGTTTGCTTAAATTGTTACCCACTGAAACTAGCTCTACTAATCGCTTAGCTTCCTTGGCTATTAAATTCAATATCGGCAAAACTATAGCCTTTCCCTCTTCTTTTAAGTAATTATTCTTTTTTTTAAATTCTTCAGCTCTGTCCCAAGACACATTTAAATTGGAGGCTATGTTCTTAGTAATTTCATCTCCTCCAACATTTATATTTCTATTAACTCTAATTACACCTTTATCTACCAAGATGATATTGGTTATTTTCGCTCCAATATCTATTATCAAAAATTTTCCCAAATCATCTCCGACAAGCGATCGTGTAGCTGAAAAAATATCCAATTCAAGGGATGCAACTTTCAGTCCGCTCCCTTCCACAATTCTTTCATATCGGTGTACATCATCTTTGGGAGCTGCCACCAAGAGAACGTCTACTACTTCTTTTTCTTTTTTTCTTAGAAATTTTTTGCCCGCAACACTGCCATTATCATTTTTTTCTATTCTTTTGGAAACAATATCCGAGCTAAGATAAACTTCATCTAAGGAAACTGGAATATATTTGCTTGCCTCCGCTCTTATCACATCATCCAGGTTGTCCTCGTGAATATCATTAACTGAAATCATAGCCGACAAACCCTTAAAGCTCCCCATGGCTATATAGGCGCTCTTACTTTTTATGCCCATTTCTTCAATCAGTTTTTTTAATAATTGAATCTTTTCTATTTCTTCATCGGAATCATTTTTAATTTCGAAGTCCGACACTTTCTTTTTTTGAGGAATTTCTATCCACCCATAATTAGATAAAAAAGAGCTGCCATTTTTATATTCCAATTCTACAATTTTTATTGATGAAGTGCCGAAGTCGACACCTAGAGAATAATTTTTATTAATTCCGGGAATGCTAAACATAACTATTTTATTTTAGTTTTTATTAAGTGATATCTGTTAAATTTATTATACCATATTTTAAAAAAAGTAAAATAGATTATGCCGTAACTTCTCACTGACCATATTTATAGTTCTTATTTTGTCTGTCTCTGCGAGTAATTTGAGTACTCTCAAATTGCGCGGCAGTCCAGGAAACTATATTATTATAATATTAATTCTGGATTGCCACGACGGAGTACCGTCTCGCAAAGACAAGCCTATTTTTGTTATAAAGAGGTCATCAGTGAGGAGTTACATTGTATTACAAAATACGCGCAATAAGAATTTACCAATGGAGCGCTTGCTAATTCGGAAAGCACAACGACCTAGCTGATTCATCATTCATTACCGAAAACTATTCCAAAAAATTTATCGGTTTTTAGGTTATCTTCGAGGCAAAGACTCGCATATCCTTCTTTGGAAGAACAATCTTTGAGATTAGCACTCTTCCATTTTTCTTTCCAATTTTTGGGATAATTCAAGATAAAAGCAAACTCATCTCCTAAACTTCCTGATTGTTTTTGATTAAGCAGAGAATACGAGCTAGCTTCCTTGCTCCTGTCTATTTTAAAGGGTAGTAAATATTTATATTTAACAGTTACCTCTTCCTGCGGGCTGACATATACCCAATTGGCGAAAACGGTTTTGCCTGATTCGACGTAAACTCTGGTGCCGGTTTTATCATCAAGTTGCATCTGCATTTCCTCATTTTTTACATCCACATCTTCTTCAAATTTAAGAGATTTATAATCTAAAATATCACTATTTATTTCCCTCGTTTGCCCGTCAACCTCGATTAATGTGGAGCCTTGGGGTACATATACTCTCATATAATCAGCGTTAACCTTGTTCCACCATTGGAATTGAGAATTTCCACCGGTATGCTTTCTAGTGATTGATACCGTGCTGGTGATTTCTCCTTCAGATGAAATATCGATTTGCTGATTGATTTTTTCTTTAACCACCCCGTCTGTTTTGTAGCCATTAATATTAGTATTTATTACGCTCAAATAATCTTTGGAAGTTTCTAATATTTCCCCCGACCATCCCAGATTGGAAACTATTTTTTGCAAATCACTGTTGCTGAAATAAAGAAGGATGTGTTTCTCAGCCAAAGCATCGCTAAAAACATTTAGAGTCTCCGCTAGTACCTTTACATCTTTAGAATTGAAAATTCTATCCATCAGCAATGGGGCTAGATCAGACAATATTTTTTTCGGACGATTTTCTTCTTTATCATAACCTTCTTCTACTTCATGTTGGACATTTTCGATAAAATTATCTCCCGTTAAGACCACTCCGTAATCTTTCATGTCTATCGGACCGCTAATGTTGAGAAGTTTCTGCATAACAGTCGGGGTTAAAGTTACCACGCCATCAACCGTCGGCCCGCCAGTTTTCTCATAAAATAACATGGCTTTTCGGGCGGAAATTGGAAAATCAGGAAACCAATTGCTGTCATGCAGACTCCAGGCAGTGCTTATTTTTTGAATTGGTTTGGGCGGAATAATCTTATCTGTCAGTTGCCCGTCTGGATTAAAAATTCCATCAATAAAAAAATTTCTTATTCTCCCGGCGCTATCGATATCTAAAACTCCGTAACTGCCGATAAATCCTCCTGTGGCCCGCATTTCTTGATTATTTTGAAACAAAAATAAATATTTTCTTGGACCGTTGGCCCCGATTAGATCCGCCAACAATTGGTTATTGGCAGAAAAATCACCCACTGCCTGAGTTATCATAGGCAACTTATTTTTTAAGGCCAGTATTTTTTCTTGATTCTCCTCGGGGATATCAGTTATTTTGACCTTATTTAAATTATCTCGGGCTTGGACTAAATAATTATTTACTTCATTTAAATCCTTATCGAAAGAAACAAAAAAATCCAACAACGAAAAATTCTTATTCTTATCAGCAGTGCCATCTTTCAAACTATTGATATCGTTGGCTATTTGACTAATTTTTTCCCCCGCCAAAGAAAGATTCTTGCCGGCTTCGATGGCATGGTAGCCTGAAGAAAGTTTTGAAGCACCGGGAACAAAACGAGAAATGGAAATCACACCCTTACCTAAGCCTTCGAGCGAAGCAGAAATTTCTGCAAAATTTTCATAAGCTTCACCGAATTTATTTTCTGACATTGAAAAATTCCGCTCTTTGACTCCACCCAAAGCTATATTAATATTATTATAAGCCTCCTTGCTTACGCCCAAAACTTTTCCCTGAGTTTTTATTCCCTTTTGAACATACATCGCGCCCAAGAAAACCACACAAAGAACAATTGGGGATAGCACCATCCAAGAAAATAAAAAAAATCTCTTTTCTTTTTTTATAACAACACTCTTGAAATCTTGATCTAAATCCTTATAAATATCCTCACTCGGAATAAATAAACTCTCTTTAATGGAATTATCAACATAGTTTATCATTGCTTTCTGGTCACACTCTTTTGCAATAATTTCATCATCTATTTTGAAAACTTCTCCAAATCTATAGACCTGGCATTTAATTTCATTGTCAAAGCAAGCTTTTCGAGCTCTCTCCTGAGAAAAATTATCTGCATACCTGCGGTTATTTTGTTTTATATCTTTCATAATATCTGAAAATTTTTATATTTTAAGACTTATACGTTTGAGCTGCTTCAACTATAGTTTCTAAATATCCAAACGCGTAAGTCTTATATTTTTTCATATATATCCAATGTTTCTCTAGCCATTTTTTTCCAGTCATACTTCAGCACTTGCTTGTAGCCTCTGTTTATCAATTCATTTTTTAAGCTAGCATCCAAAAACATTTTCCTTATCGCTTCAATTATTGAATCAATTTTTTTTCCATCAAAATAATAAGCACTCTTTCCTAATATTTCCCGCATACAACCATGTGCGTTAGTAGCTACAGGGAGACCTCTTTCCATCGCCTCCAGTGGTGGTAATCCGAATCCTTCATAAAGTGAAGGGAAAATATAAGCAGTTGCTTTTTCATATACCAAGTCCAATTCATTGTCCGGGACAAATCCTGTTAAAATAACATTTTCCATTTTATCTGCGCTAATCCTCTTTGCGAGCTTGCTGTAAAAGTAATCTTTTTTGCCCACCAAAACTAAATACGGAGATTGCGCAAAATCTTTTTCATCTTTGGATTTATTCAAAAAAATCTTCCAAGAATCGACTAGCCTATCCAAATTTTTATGCGGATAAGCATTGCCCACGTAAACCAAATACGGTTTGATTATACCATATTTTTTTAAAATTTCCTCATTGCCTTTTGCGGAGACTTTAATTTTGTTTTTTAAATCACACGCTTCATAAGTTACTGCCACTTTGTCTTTTGTCAAAAATGGGTAGTTGGCCAAAATATCTTTCTTGCTAAACTTGGAGACGGTGATTATTTTTTTTGATCTGCGCACCGCACTACCAATAGCTAATTTATAAGCCAAAAACTTAATCCAATAAAAAATAGGATTAAGTTTTGTCCCTTTAAGAGTGGGGAAATGCAGTAGGATTAAATCATGGATAGTAATAATAAATTTCCTGCGATAAAGAATCGGCACATTGAAATGAGGAAAGTGAACAATATCTAGATCGTATTTATTTAAAAGTTTGGGCATATTTATCTGTTCAGAAAAAGTATACCAGCGGTAATCAGCTAAGACTTTTTTAAAATTTTTATTTCTAGGTTGAAACTCATCAAAATTTTCTTTCAATAAAAAAACAAAGTATTGATTCTCCTTATCAATCCTTTCCAAGTTCTCTATTAATTTTTGCGC
>LBQR01000009.1 GCA_000990945.1 Candidatus Moranbacteria bacterium GW2011_GWF2_35_54 | reverse complement strand
ATCGCCCGAAACTTTCTCATCCATCTTGAGATGCATCACCGGCCCGGGAGCGTAATTGTAAAGTTGTTTGATTTCGTCGGGAGAAAGCGCGCGGTTGTAGATGCGGGTTTCGTCGATGTTGCCATTAAAAAATGAGCTAGCTCCCAAATAACGACTTCCAATTTCCAACTTACTCGTGGTAATAAAATAATCACCAGCATAAGTTCCACTACCAGATAATTGTCCATTAATATAAAAAGTATATTTTTTATTAGATGCATCACAAAAAACAGCCACATGGGTCCACTCATTTAGGGGCACTACTCCAGTTGACCAACCCACGGTTCCTATTCCTGATGATTGAAGTAATAATCGTCTATCACTATATATCTTAAAATCTGGATCCGCGCCATCTTTCGGACCAATTATAACATAAGTCGAAGCTGGAGCTGAGGAAATTTTTACCCAAGATGAATAGGTAAATATAGGATAAGCTGGCAAAGTTACATTTGTACTAACCCAGTCATCCACCCCATCAAACCCTCCCCCACTCCCAAATTTACCAACGGTAGTACTTGCTCCTCCGACTGCTATCCCATGATTATTATTCCCACTCGCGTCTTCCACTTCACCCGCTGTTCCATTCCAGGTACTTTCATCCATCTTCCAATAACCAACTAATCCATCAGATAGTGTTTGAGCTTTGTCTCCCATTGAAACACTTACTCCTTCGGCTGCTCGAGATGCTGCTCTTCCGGATGAACCAGCGGTGGTGTCTTTTTTAACTTCATTTTCTGTTCTCGCATAGGGATATATTTTTATTTCATCAATAAAACCTTTGAAAGAATCTTGGGATAGATTATTTTTGGCTCCGATATAGAGTTTGCCGTTGTTGGTTTTGAGGAAATTGGAAATTGAACTGGAATCTTTTTTAGATCCATTAATATAAAATTCTTCAACATTATTATTTCTTTTGTAAACAATATGCGACCAAGTATTGGCCGGCAGATTTATATCGCCACTGGAAAAGTTTTCCGTATCGCTATCCGCCGTAGAGAAATTAGTTTGAGGGTAATTGGTTTTTAGATTGAGGGAATAGTTGTTGTGGATGGTAGAGGAAATTTGATCCGCCCCAATATCGAAAGCCTCCGATTTGTCATCTTGAGCGGAGCGGAGCGGAGTCGAAAGATCTCGGAGGCTTGGTCTTAACTCGCCTTCAACATCATCCCTAACCGGATTATTAACATCATAACTCAAATTCAACCCCGCCCCCTTGGCAGCGGTGTCGGTCATTGCCAAACGGAAATCTTTGTTAGTAGCGTCGCGGAAGGTGACAGTCTTGTTTCGTAAATCTGTATTTGGCGAAGTGGCATCTTGCGAAATATTACCAACCGAAGCACTTGTCCAAGAATTATAATTATAATAGTCTCCAAGCGGATTTCCAACGCTAATATTGTTTTTTGCAATTGTATTCGTTCTTCCAACTATTCCATACGATGTTCCATTACCGTAAACAACATTATTATAAATATAAAAATTATGATTATTGGCATTGGCGTTTTGTATACCCATATTATTATCTTTGTCATAAATAATATTGTTATAAATATAGGTATCTGTTTCTCCTAGAACTACAATTCCTCTGCCAATATTATGTATAAGCGAATTTGAGACCTTTAACACCCCTGCACCAGCTGTTCCCTCCTCATAAATTCCATGATTACTCCCGCCTCCTTGTATATCAATTCCATCAATTACAACATTAGGAATTGTTACATATAAAATATTTCCTGTAGCCACCGAAATCATATAACCCATTTGGCTCGTTCCTTTATGTCGTTGTCTAACACCCACTTCATCTGAATCTACCGGCGTATATATTTTTATTAAATTTTCTAATCCTGTCGTCCAACCAAAAACCGACACCCCTGTCGTATCCACCGAGTCCCCATAACAAGCCAAATTCCATTCTTCGTTATTCGTCACCAAATCCCGATTGCCTCCATTGAAAGTTATCGGAATCGAAGTATTTTTGGTGCCGGCTTCGGCGAGCGATAGTGAGGTGTAAGCGCGGAAGATTTGATAAGTATCGTTGCTAGTTATATTAGTAGGGATTACACCAGTGTGTGTTCGTAGCTCATAGCTGGTGGCAGAATTGCGGCCGTGGATGAAAAGCAAAGTGTCGGCGGAAGTGATGGCATTGTCGGCGTTGGTGTCAACGAGAACGGCGTCGCCTACTCCAATTCTATTTGGTAGAGCCACATTGAATGTGGCTAGCCCAGATGAAACCGAAATAATATTTTCATGACTTTCATCCGTCGCCAGCGCCGTGGTATTCCCCGGTCCGACACTGCGGTAGATTTTAGTAGCGACCGCTTCGTCGGCGCCAATGTCAAATGTTTTTCGTTCTTCGCCGTCGATATCAGTTATAACTGGAAGATTCGCATCCGCACTCAAGTCAGCCCCAGCGTTTCGGGCGGCAGTGTCGGTTGGGGAAAGATGTAAATCTCCATTAGCCGTATCTACAAATTGGACGGTTTGACTGATTTTTGAATTAGTGCCAGGCGCGGTGCCATCGGAGGAAATATTATTAGAAGAACTTGCATTCCAAGATCCTCCATTTACGTCAAAATCCGACGTAGAATTTCCGTAAGACAATACGTTGACTAATTTAGTATATGCGCCAGTACCTCTACGAATACCCTTGACCGAATTATAGATAGTAGTGTTTTGAATTGTTAGATAGTCAGTTGAGTTATCAGTAGAAACATTGATAGCTCCATATGTTCCAGCATTAAAACCGTAGATGACAGAATTTCTAATAACCGTCCCTTTTGGAAAATCACTTAATGTAATAGCATTATAGGCCGTATTGGACCCGGCATACTTTCTAATAATCAAACTATCATAAAGCTGATAATAATTGCTACCAAATGAACTTAGTATTGCTTGCCCAGACCAAGTAGCTGTTGTGTCTACTCCAACCTGAATACCTATCATCCTTGTATAATTTTCATAAACTCCTAAAGGATTAAGGGCGATTAATTTATACTTTCCATCATCCCAACTCCCCTCATGCCTCTGACTCACACCCACCTCGTTGGTATATACCGGAGTATATACTTTAACAAAATTCTGCACGCCTGTATTCCACCCATCAACATCCACCGCCGTTGTATCCGCCGTCGTTCCATTAGCATAACAAGCAATATTCCATTGCTCTTTACTCGCTACCAAATCTTTTCCGCCACTCCACGTATCAAAATTTCTGAGATCAGAATCAATGCCAGTGTTTTCTGTTCCACTTTCCGCATTGGCAAGAGATGTGTAGGCGCGAAACAAACTCCAATCTTGGTCGGAGCTCACAGCGACGGGCAATCCGCCTTGGGAGGAACTAACTGTATATTCAAAATTCGAAATTCTTCCCGTGATAAATGCCAATGAATCGCTGGCATCAATATCACCGTCGCCGTCATCATCATACTGAATCACATCGCCAACCCCTGCGTTATCAGGCAAGGCACGTTGGAAAGTCACAACATTTCCAACGATAGTCAATGCGTTTTCTGCGCCAGTTTCCAGCGCATCAGTTTTATTTGGCGCGACACTGCGATATATTTGCGTGGCCTGCGCTTCATCGGCACCGATATCCCACAATCCGTCAACTCCCCCTTTTGAAAGGGGGCTGGGGGGATTTGTTGTCGACCGCGCCTGCCCATCCACATCCGTCGCAATCGGAAACACACTATCCCCGCTTAAATCCGCCCCACTGTCTTTAGCCGCCGTGTCGGTGGGAGCAAGATGAAAGTCTTCACTTCCAGCAGTAGTGGAAACAAAAGAAACGGTGGTTGAATTTTTGGAATTAGCTCCGGGAGCGGTAGCGTCGGAAGAAATATTATTGGAAGAAGCTGCGTCGAAAGTACCATTATATCCAGTGGTTGCTCCTTGCACAATATTGTTTTTGGCATAAACGATTTCATTAGAAGTCTGATCAATGCCTATGCCACAACCATAAATTGTATTATTATAAACCCAAAATTTTCCAATATAACTTTCAACATATAAATTAATTCCACCATATCCTGCCTCACCTTTATAAATAATATTATTAAGATAATAATTTATACCGGGGGTCATGCGATAGCTACTAATGCCGTGACGAAGTCCTTGAAATATATTATTACTAACCACAATGTTTCCCGTCATATCACCCGTAGTTAAATCTGTATTAACGCCTATGTGGTTATAACCTCCAGTCCCATTACCCATAAACTGCAAGCCATCTACGCGGACATAACTTTCATCAATATTAATTAATATACCTTCTGCAATTGAAATCTTATATTTATTACTATCCCATTTTCCAGCATGTCTTTGACTAACTCCCACCTCATTACTATTAAATGGTGTAAAAATATTTATGTAGTTTTTTATTCCAGCAGTCCAATCATTTATAGCCGTAGCTACCGTATCCGCCGTCGTCCCATTCGCATAGCAAGCAATATTCCATTGCTGATTAGCCGCCACCAAATCTTTCCCCACATCATCCGTCGTCGCATCTCCCCCTGCTGTCCAATCATCAAAATTTCTCAAATCACTGTCAATGCCAGTATTTTCCACACCTTTTTCCGCATTTGAAAGTGAAATGTAAGCCCGAAACAAACTCCAGTTTAAATCCGCATTAATTGGCGTTGGAACTCCTCCACTGGCTGTCATAATTCTATATTCATAATTCGTAATTCTTTCTGTTATAAATACAATACTGTCGTTCGCATCGATGTCCGAATCATCATCATCGTCATATTGAATCACATCGCCTACTCCAACATTATCCGGTAGAGCCGTAGCAAAGGTGGCTCGGTCTCCGGTGATATTCATGGCGTTAGATGTACCCACAGTAATAGCAGTAGTCGCACTTGGTCCGACACTTCGAAATATTTTAGTTGGTCCGCTGGGTGTTTCAATTTTTGAAATAATGGTTTGATTGCTTGGAGTAGTGGATTGCGGTTTGATCCAAGCTTCGAGAGTTACGTCGTTTGTTAGGTCGAGAGAACTATTATCGTTTATTTCCACATAGTCACCTGTGCCATCAAACTCTAGACATTTGCCACTCTTACACATCGATTCATCTTTCCAAGTCGCACCGACTATTGCGCCGTCATTTCTGTTGGATGATTCATCGTGAGCCGTAGATCCAAAGCCTTCGTCAAGCGGGAGGTAGAGAGATGGCGAAGGACCTTTTTCTTCTTGGCTAATTGTTCCAATGGTGTAGTTGCTGGCCTGGGTGGCAAAGTCAGTAGTACTAAAACCATTGTCGACGTATGGATTGCCATAATAGAAATCTATATTTTGAGTACCGGCGTCAAAGACATCAAAGTTAGTGTGAATAATTGTAGAAGTCGATCCGCAACCCGAGACGATATAGTACGGGAGTATTTGCCCGCCACTTTTTACAAATCTAATATCTCCGCAATCTGTTTGAAATTTAGCAGTGTCGGAAGTATCTAAAGCTAGAGTAATGTAAACATTATTTTCGGTTGTGGTATTATTAGTTACTGCAATGGACTTTCGATAAAACCAATCGCTGTTCCACCAGGAGGCCCCGGCTTCTCTGTTCCAAAAGTAAAATGATAATGGGGTTATTACCAGCAATATTAAAACCAAAGAAAAGATTAATTTTCTTTTTGTCTTAGGCTCTAAGAGCCCTTTTGAATTTGGGCTCTTAGAGCCTAGGTCCTGAACTCTTGTTTTGAAAAGTTTCTGAGGCAATTGCTTTAAGAAAGCCAGCATTCTCTTTCCTGTTTTTTTAGGCTGAAAAATTAGCATTGCCACTGGGCGTAAGATTGCAATAGCAACGCTCTCCCAAAATTCTAAAGTCAGGATTTTTTTTATATTTTTTATCATGAAAACATTATGATTTAGGCTCTAAGAGCCCTTTTGAATTTGGGCTCTTAGAGCCTAAGTCTTGAACTCTTATTTTTTTATTTTTTATCTAAAAACACAGATATTTTTGACATCTCGAGTTAACTATCACTATTGGAATTATATCACAAAAAAACCGACTTTTACAGTCAGTTTTTGGTAGGTTATTTTTTTTACATCATTCATTCACACCAACTCGTCCCTACCATACTTAGTCCCAAAGAATATCGGAGGATTAACAAAGCATCAGTAGAATTGGAAACTTCGTCGCAATTAACATCGCCTATCGTCGCACTCATTTGCCAAGTCACTTTATAATTTTCTAAAACAATTCTTTTTGCGGATCTTTTTCTTTGATGATTTTTTCAATTTCTTCGATGAATTCTCTGGCGTTCTTTATGGCCCCGAGTGCTTCGATTTCAGAAATTTCCAAACCCGCTCCGTAAATTAGATAATGGCGTTTCTTTCTCATTTTATCAAATTTCCTGATTATATTGATATGATTTTTTCCCAGCGCATGTTCCGTAAAATCAGCAATAATTTTATGTGAACCTTGGGCGCGTGGCCTCAGATTAATGGAAAAAGATAGGGCTCGTCCGGCTGAAAGCATGGCCTCATAGGCAAGTTCAAATGAATTTTCATATTGCTCATTAGCCAATAAAATTTCTGCACTCTTAAGATTACTTTGAGCTTTAGCTAAAACTTTTCTAACATCGGAAAAATTAATTTTTTCCGGTTTCAAAAGCCCGCTGTCAATAAATTCTTTATATTTATTTTTCATGGCCTATGATAAAAATTTTAGGGTTGCGTATTATTGACGCAATAAATGAATTACTATTTTTACTTTTTTTATCAAATTCTGCCTTTTTGTAAATGTGGTAGTTTATCTCTCGATCTGCTGTTTTTTCCAATTTTGAGATAACTTCAATCAGTGCATCCTCATTGGGATTGCCAATAATCATTAGATCAATATCGCTCTCGCCGTCCTCTTTGCCTTTAGCATATGAGCCAAAGATAAAAGCGCTTTCGATACTGGAGATTTTTTGCAGTTTTTTTCCAAGCATGGCTTCCAGTCCGATCGTCTTAGCCACTACTTTTTTTATTTCGCCGTAAAGCGGATAGTCTTGGTTTAGTTGGAAGAATCTTTCTTTGCCCTGAAATTCTGACGTCAACAGTCCCTGCCCTTGTAAATTCAAGAGTTCTTTGCGCACATAGGCTGCTGGTTTTTTCAGAATTCTTTCCAGCTGACGGATATAGTATTTTTTCTCCGGATGGAAGAAATATAATTTTAACAATGCGTTCCTCAATTTAGATTTACCTAAGATGTTCATATGTATAAAATTTAACTGTAACTCTTATTAGTTACAATTGTAATCTTTTTGGGTTACTATGTCAAATTCATTCGCACCAACTCGTCCCATCCATACTTAGCCCCAAAGAATATCTTAGTATCAAGAGTGCATCGGTCGAATTGGAAGTTTCATTGCAATCCACGTCCCCTGTTGTCGCTGAAACTTGCCAAGCCGTACCATCCATCGAAAGGCCGAGGGAATTGCGCAAAGTTAAAAGAGCATCAGTGGTATTGGTGACGGAAGAATTGTCGACGTCGCTGCGAATAATAGAATTTCCAGCTAAGAGAGAAAAGTAAGTTGGACCAACTCTTTGGTCGTCTATTATGAGATCATCCACGTAAAAACTTCCATTGCCAACATCTCCTTCTTGCAACCCATAAGTCTGAGCGAATCTATTTCCCCCAAGAACAAACTTATTTATTCTATTATTAAACTCTGTTTTCGCTCTAAGTCCTGTTTTCAGATTATGAGAAATAACATTTCCAGACTCATCATAATACCATTCCTCATATTCAGCATCCATGCCATTTAAGGTGCCTATCTTCCATCTAACTTCCATTCCCACCCAATTTCCTTCTTCATATTCGGATAAAAAATTGCTTGACCCAAATTCAACTGAATCCGTTTCGTCGTTATATCCGCCATATGTCCAACAATTATCCAACCCGCAGAAACCATTAGCATAATTTGTGTTTACCCCATCATCATATCCAGCTGTTCTAATCAATGTGCTTCTATGTGCGTTTTGAGGATAAGAAGTGCCTCCGCCTTTTATATTCGTAATCAAGAAATTATTTCCGTAAGCATGTAACTCTTGGTCGCATTGGCAGGTTCTAGCCCTATCTTCTCCATCTTCCCACCAGTAAATATTTGCAAACCCCTGCTCAATTTCATAAAATTTCCATGTGCCGATATATCCATATCTCGAAACCTGAGGAAGATATTTTATTGATCCACTGGGAAACTTTGCCATAAAAAACAAATGCATTTCATCATAACCACTCTCAGGACTTCCATTACCAAAATACATACCTACTCTAGAAGGACCCAACCTGTCATTGCAATCAGAAAATCCGCTTAATTCTCCGCTATAAAGTTTGGCTGCATTGGAATTTCCATTTATAGTAACATTTTCACCCTCAATAAATGTACCGGTTTTATTTACACTTGTTATATAAAATTCTCCCAAAGCGTTTCCGGTTGCCCAGTTGCCCTGATCAGGATATCGAACAATTCCCGTGATCGTAGAAGCTGCGAGACTAGTTTGTCCTATTATACTATCTCCATTTTGAGGCTGATATGTGCCACCAGAATTAAAATCCAGTCTTATGTCATAGTGATTATTTGGAGTTATTAAGGGATCAGTATAGCTCATTCTAAGAGACTTATTTCCAGACCATTTAAGTCCACTTCCGTGGTCAGCTATCCAATATTCACCCGGTTCTGGTCCAGTGCATCCGCCACTCATGGAATAGTCATCATAAGTGTCCCATAGGCCTGCGCCGCCACCCGTTAAAACTGGCAGATCGCAGGAGCCCAAATTATTGCATCCACCATTATTATATGAACCTACCCAATCATTATATTCATCAAAACTATCTACGATATCAAAATGACTCTCCATCGTCGACTGCCAATCAGCTCTTGTTTTTTCCGCTATAATAAAAACTGCAAGAGTGCTTACCACTAGAAAAATTATTTTTAGTTTTAGTTTTAGTTTCATAAGTCATGCATTACTTAAGATTCAATTTTTCAATATCCTAATTTTAGCACAAAAAAAGGAATGTTTGCATTATCTACTCGCACCAAGCCGTGCCATTCATCGAAAGGCCGAGAGAATTTCGAAGAGTCAAAAGTGCGTCAACTGCCCGCAAATTATTAAATAAAAAATTATTTTCCACCAGCGACAAAACTCCAATAATTATCTTTGTTAATGATTTGGAATTCGGAATTGGCATAGTTGGATAAAAATTCAACAGGTTCCTTTGCCTTATCCTTTTTCCATTTGAATTCATAGGCGAAAAATTTCCCATCCCTTTCTTCTATCAGGTCGATTTCTTTTTGATCATAAGTCCGCCAAAAATACAGATTGGCATATATCTTATGATAACTGTTTTTCTTTATTTTCTCCGCAACCATCAGATTTTCCCAGAGAGCACCAATATCACTGCGCAATTCCATTGGATTATAATTCTGTATCAGGCTATTTCTAATTCCCAAATCATAAAAATATATTTTTACGGACTTTGAAATTTCTTTCCGCATGTTTCGACTTAAAGCGCGGAGGGTAAAAATAACAAAGCATTTTTCGAGTAAATCAATATATTTCTCAACCGTAATTCTATTTATTCCAAGGGTCATAGCTAATTCGCTATAGGAAACCTCGTCACCAAGCTGCAGAGCCAAGAGTTGGAGAAGCTTTATAATTACAGCTGGTTTTTTTATCCCTTCAAGCATCAGCACATCTTTATAAAGGTAATTTGAAGCAATCTCATCCAGCTTATCTTTGGCGAGTTCTTCGGTCGCCAGAAAAACTTCCGGATATGTTCCGAAACGCATAATATTCTCCAGTTCCGCATTTAGTCCCACTAAGTTATTTTTATGCCTAATCTCTTCTAATGACAAAGGACTGAGAGTAAAACGGATCGCTCTGCCGGTCAAAGGCTCGCTGGTTTTATTGGCTAAGTCAAAACTCGAAGAACCCGTCGCGATTATTTGAATTTCGGGATAAGTGTCCACGATAATTTTTAATATTTTTCCGATATTTCTGACATTTTGTGCTTCATCCAGAACGATTAATTTATTATCTCCCAAAAAATCCTTGAGCATCACAGCTTCTTCCACTTCAAGACTCTGCCTGACTGACAAAAGCTCGCAGTTAAAAAAAGTGCTTTGTCCTTTATATTTTTTCAAAATTTCCTTTACCAGGGTAGTTTTCCCTACTTGTCTGGCACCATAAATAATAATAACCTTGCCTTTAAAAAGGTTTTTCTCGATGTTTTTTTTGATTATTCTGGGATAAAATGACATATTTTATATAAATTATGATATTACAATATCAATTTTATACTAAATTTTGATATTAGTCAAGCTACTTTCTTCGCTTATATTTTTGTTTTTCAATGGTTTTTTTCAAGGCTAAGTCTCAAATGCCCCCGAGACTTAGCCTTGAATTGCTTTAATGCTAATATGTTAAAATGCTAAAATGTTAATATGACCTACTCACACCAACTCGTCCCATCCATACTTAGCCCCAAAGAATATAAAAGACTCAGAGAAAATTTATTCGTGTTTAATCATTTAAATTTATCTGATTCAGGCTAACTTATTTAAAATTCACTGCTCTACCGGCGTAATCTTGTTTTATTTGTTCTTCCGTCAAAACGTAGTTGTAGATTTTTACGTCATCAATTGTGCCATTAAAATTGTAAGCCCCGGATTGTTCATTGCCAATCAATTGACTTGCGGGACCCGAGACAGGCTTCGTGAAACTTGTAAGATTATAGTTATCAGCCACTCCATCTAGAAGTCTTTTCCCATCAAGGTAAATTCTGGCTCCATCTGTGCTATTCCAATCCCAAATAGCTAATAAATGATGCCACTCTCCAGCTGACCAGGAAAAATTTGAGTCTATTCTATATAGTCTCTGAACTGCTCCATTATCCCACATCGCCAAATCTATATCACTGCCAGTTTTTCTTAAAACGAAAGCTCCAGCTTGACCAACAGCCGAAGTGCCATAAAAAGCATGGCTGGCACCATCATCCCAATCCCAATTTGGCTTAAACCAAAGAGAAACAGTACGAGCGTTGGTAATTGAATAGACAGAGGAAACCTTTTCACTTGTAGCATCGAATTCTAAACACTTTCCAATCTTACACTCGCTCTCATTTTTCCGAGTCGCTCCAGTAATCGTCCCATGATTGCCATTGCCGCTCCAATCATCCACTTGCGTGCCGCTAGCTTCATCCATTTTCCAATGTGCCACCGGCTTGCCATGATTATAATCCCAAGCGATTTGGGCAGGGTTGCGGGCGTAGTTGTAGATTTTGACGTCGTCGATTTGACCGTTCCAATTATAAGTATTTGTATTATACCCTCTTCCAATTCCATTATAAATCATCGCGGAATTCCCTAAGCTATAAATCGTAGTATTTAAAACACCATCAATATAAATTAATAAATTTCGACTAGCATCAACGGTCCAAGAAAGATAATGCCAATTTCCGTCAAACAGAATTGTTGTGTTTGAATTTGCTACAGTATAATTACTACTCAATGTCCTATAGGAAAAATCATATGCTCCACTAGAAGTAAGGTATATATCATAGCTAGATGATGTCTGATCTCCAAATGGAATCATGTATTGAGGGACTACTCCCCCTCCCCATTTCAACCAAGAGCCATATGAGTGCGGACTAGTATCAGCAAAAGAAATTGAGGTATGCGAAACATAATCATCCACCCCATCAAAATTTAAAGCACTTCCGATTTTTCCAACCGGATTCCATGTAGCGCCATTTAATGTTCCATTATTTCCATTCCCGCTCTTATCAAAGGCTGTCGCCCCACTCATCTCGTCCATCTTGAGTTCCAAAACCGGTTTGTCACATTGTGCGGTGTCGCCCGGGATGCAATACTTGGCATTATCGCCAGTCACTGTCGTGCCATTATTGTTCGCACTGGCTGTTTCTCCCCCCATCGACAAACTTGCTCCGCCGTTATAGAGGGTTTTTATTTCAGATTCGGAGAGGGCGTAGTTGTAGATTTTTACTTCGTCTAATAATCCTTGAAAATACCTTTCATCAGATCCTGGCCTACCAATACGAGCGTTGGTATTCCAACTAGAAGTATCACTCGTAATATATGTATCTATCCCTTTAGACACTCCGTCCAAATATAATTCTGCTGTTCCATTTGATCTTTTAACAGCTACTACATTGTGCCAGCTCGCTGTATCAGTGAAAGCTGTTTCAATTAAAAGCGGGTTACCGACGATACCATGATTAGCCCAATCGCCAAAATAAAATTGAATTTTATTAGAAGCAATATCAACATGCGCTTCTGGCTCATCTCCACCCCCATTACCATTATTAACTCCTTCCCAGATTAAATGGTGGTACGAAACTGTATCACTCGCTTTAAACCAGAGAGATGTTGAAAATTCACTAGTTTTTAAAACTGATCCTCCCAATTGGACATAATCATTGCCATCAAACTCAATCGCCCCGCCGAATTTCCCGCCCTTATCCCACATCATCGTCGGAGTGGTGTTTGTACCAGTTGCGCCAGAAACCAAGGTGCCATTATTTTTATTAACCGATTTATCATAAGCCGTCGCCCCAAGCCCTTCATCAAAACTCAAATCTAAAATCGGTGACTTAAGCGCCGCCCCTTGGGACATCGAAGCACCAGCGGAGGCACCCATGTCTTCGAGGATTTGTTCTTGCGTGCGAGCGTAGTTGTAGATTTTTACGTCGTCAATTTGTCCAGAAAAATATTTCTCAGAAACCGAACGGATATTTCCAACTCGCACTGTTCGTGGAGAATTGTATATAGTGGTTATAGTTGCATTATATGCA
>LBQR01000008.1 GCA_000990945.1 Candidatus Moranbacteria bacterium GW2011_GWF2_35_54 | reverse complement strand
CCCGCTTTTAGCATGTCCATAATTATTTGGGGATTTTTTGCTGCCTCAAGTCTCTTCTCGCGGATAGGCGTCAGAAATTCTTCCAAAACATTAATTAATCTTTTCTTAACTTCCACGTCCCCTACGCCACCTTTTTGATAACGTTCTTTTAAATCATCCAATCCGTCTGCATCTTTATCAAAAGCAGTTAAATATTCAAAAACGGGGTTGCCTTCTACCTTTCCAGGATCTTCAATTTTTAAATGGTTAGAATCAGTCTTCATACCCATTACTTTCTTTTTTACTATTTAAAGACTTACCCATCTTGGCATTTCCATCAGTTCCCATTAATCTTCTAGTCTCAGAAAGTACCGCTTCGCATTCTACTAAAACATTTGTTTTATAGGTATGGTTAAATTTACGCACCACTTCATTGGTTTGCTCTATCATCGGCAATTGATCTTCGCCTACTGGCACCAATTGGGCTTTAAAAGCGCTAATGTCCGCTGCTTGGCTCACCGGATAAATGAGAAATCCGGCCGGCAAACTTTTTTGGAAACCTTTTTGGGCAATTTCAGTTTTTACGGTTGGATTTCTCTGCAATCTCGCCACAGTTACGAGATTAAGATAAAACATAGTTAAGTCCGACAACTCTGGCACGGACGATTGGATAAAGATTGTATTCACCTGCGGATCTAGTCCGATTGAAATATAATCCAAAGCTAACTCCAAAATATTGTCTCTGACTTTCTGAGGATTGTCGGCGTTATCAGTCAAAGCTTGCATATCAGCAATCATGATAAATTGATTGCACTCGTGTTGCATCTTTAATCTGTTTTTAAGCGATCCGATATAATGTCCCAAATGCAATCTCCCTGTCGGCCTATCTCCTGTTAAAATTGTTTTTTTATCATTCATAAAATCAATAATTAAAATTTACATCCATCTTGCGTGCAAACTATTTTTATTTCCCCAAAAGTAGCACAATATTTAAATGTTCTTTTCTTTTTATCTATTTCAAAATCACAACCACCCCATTGAGCTCCTTCTAAATTAGAAAAATTGGGCCATTTATTACTATCATCTCCTTGGCAAATAGATTCTTCTTTTTTTGGCGAGTTTACAAAACTATTATTATCCATGCAAATTATGACTGCTGGAAGAGTAGAAAATGCAGTGGATTTAAAAAAAGCTACTTGAGCCTTTGTTCTGGCACTTTCTAAAGACTCCTCCATTGTTTTAAAATAAACCTTAGCGAAATCCACGGCTGTTCCACAATATTCAGTTTCTTTGTTTAAATTGGCAAATACGACCTCGCTATCTCCTCCCTCAATTTCGCGTACGGCAGTTTCTAATAATTTAAAAATATTCTCCATGGGAATATCTGCAATAGGTTTAATTGCACTTTGTTTTTCTAAAATAGCTGTTTTTTTAAGGTTATCTTGATATAGATAAACAATTATCCCTAACAAAAAAACAATTGTCAGTCCTAAAAATCCATAAACAATATTTGTATTTTTCATTTTTCTGTTTCTTTATGGTTCACAAATTAATTATAGCTTATTTAATTAAATATTTAAAGCCCATATTGCCTACTAGTAACCTAATTAAATTCTGCTTAGATAAAGGGTTTTTGGTCAATTTTTTCTTATTATATACCTAATAGTAACCTAATTAAATTTATTTAAAAACCAATAACTCGACAAGCCCTTACCTCGGGCAAATATTTCATCATTTCTTCTTAATTCCTGAAGGATATTATCCATTTCTTTTTTGCTTATATTTTCAGTGAAAATATTGTGAAAATCGCTTCTTTGAGCACCCACTTTACCAACTTTTTTCAAATGTTTCAAAATGAGTAACTTTTTTTCATCTCGCGAAGCTCCCACAAGTTGCGTATGTTTCCAAAGTTTTCCCTCGTATTCATAGTATTTGCTAGAAAGAATGTACTTTGATCCACGACCTTTTCCAATATTCTCAATTAGATTGAGTTCCAGAAATTTATTACGAAATTCTAGATTCTGAATCTCTTGTTTTTCTCTAATTTTCTCCAACTCTAAAATTTCTTCAAAAGACAATGCGATTTGACTTTGATTTATTATCTTTTCTAAAAATATTATAAAATTTTCATCTTTAACTTTTGCTGGAATATTCAAAACAACCGAATAATTATCAGTTCCTAAAAAATCAGGCATACCCTTTCCTTCTCGTATTGTATTATCAAAAATCATGTCCATTCCTTGCCCCGAACGCTCTACGAGCCCAGCTGTTTGGAAAATTTCTGCAATACGCTTATTTCTCCACTCTGATTTTTCTAAAATATTTTCTTGATTAACTCCCTTAATAAATCCTCCAGGACTTTGTATGGAAATCTTTTCCGGCGTGACTTTAATAAATATGGAGGCTGATTGAATATTATAATCTCTATGTGCTATCGCATTAGCCAGCGCCTCTCTGACTGACTCTTTATTGAATGCAAAAACTTCTCGTTGTATAAAACCCTCATGATAAGGAAATCTCAAATTTCTAGCATTAATAACATCCCATATTTCATTATAGATTTTAAAAAATGGTTCCCGCCAATCAATTCTAAAATCATGTCTAATTTTTTGACTCTGTCGCCACTCGAAAATAATTTCTGCGCCGGGAATTATTTTATTAATTTTTTCTTTTTTACCAAAAAGAATCAATCCAGCATTATTTAATCCTTCATCAGTTAAAACGCCGATTGCCCGCAACGTTTTTTCCATTGAAAACGTTAGATATTCTTCTTTATTTTGTTTCCGTGCCCAAAGTTTTTTAAAATTATTTATCGCCTCATTATCTATATCTGACAATGTAAACCCATTAACTATTTTGGACGAAAAATCAAGCTCTACTTCATTTAAAATTTCTTTAATTTTATTTTGAGTCATTTCAACTAAGGAACTACCCGCGCGCATTGGATATTTATAATTTCCAGTTGACTTTACGATAGTACCAATTGAACGACTTGGGATATGAAAAATAAGTATTCTTTTTTCTTTATAATATTTTTCTTCGACATCTACTCTGATACTAATACTGTTTAATAATTCATGGGATAGTGTATCAATCGTACCCATAAATTCTTTTGTTCCACTGATTTCTCGATCATTAGAAATTCCTAAAATTAGTTTTCCACCACCTTCATTTGCTAATGCCGCACAGTAATCAGGTAAATCTTTTTTCTTATTAAAATTATTTTTCGCCTTTTTGAATTCCAAGTTTAACCCTTCGGACATCTCTATCCATAATTCAAGCTGCTCATTTGTTGTTTGATTTTTTATCATATACACGAAAAGAAAACTAATTCCAAAAAAATTTAAGATTTTCCAATACGTTTATATTACCATTAAGCATATAATTACTCAATCAATTTAAACCTTTTTATCTTTCAAATAAATGGGGATTGCCAAAAAGCTCAAAAACATCTGCAAAAGACGGCTAATGATAGCTACGCTAATGACGGCACTAGCGCTGAGGCCAAAGATGCCAAAAAAAGTTATATACGCCCATTCTTTCACGCCGATATTATTGATACTGATTGGAATAGAAGAAACTACGCTGGCTAAAAAAATAACCGATAGATAATTCAAAATTCCAATGTGAATTTCTAATGCCCAAAAAAGCACCCCGTTAGCAAGAGCCAGTCCGACTAAATTAAACAGAAAAGACAAGCCGATAGCTTTCCAGATATGGCTAGCTTGGCCGTTATAATGATTTATTTCTCCGATAAGTTTATTTAGAAATACATTTACTTTTTCAAAAGGAGTGTGAATTTTCCTTTGGCGATAGAATTCTAGGAGAACGAACAAAAAAATTAATCCGCCCAAAGCTAACCCATCAAGTGCCAATAAAATATTATTTTGTCTAACAATGCTAAAATTTAGAATTGAAAAAATAATCACCAGTACCATTCCTCCGACAAGCCCGGTGAATCTATCCATTATTACGCTTGAAGTTGCTTCTTTGAATTTTCCTGATATCTTGCCGATATGATAAATCTTAAAGCTATCCCCACCCACAAAAGACGGCATAAAATTATTGATAAAGGTAGCAGTAAAATATGATTTGAAAAATTCTCCCAAGGGCAATATTATCCCTCGCAAACCAGCTAAAAATCGCCATTTGTAAGCGGAAAAAATCATTCCTGATAAATATAATAAAACATACAAAATTATTTCACTGCCACTTAATTTTTTTAGATATTGCCCCACCTCGTTCCAATCCACTTTAAAGATAATCCACCATACAAAAAATAAACTCACTAAAAGTTTTGCGATAAATTTTACTAATTTTTTATTTGGCATGAAAATTATATAGTAATAAACTAATATAAAAATTAACTCACTTCACTATGCTTTACTTTTAAAATTGTAGATCCCCCGCATTCGCGAGGATGACAACATTGTGAGATTTGTCATTCTCGAAAGTAGAATTTCTTAGCGAGTTTACGAGCTTTAGAAATTCACTTATCGGGAATCTCATTTCTTTACTATTTCTTCATATAACTCAAAATATTTTTGAGCGACATTTTTCCAACTCATTTCTTGGGCTTTTTTTCGACTCGCCAGTCCCATCTGCACGCGCAATCCATCGTCTTTTAAAATCATTTCGATTTTATCCGCTAAATCTTTGGGGTCTTTCATTTTTATAACAAATCCATTTATCCCATCTTCAACCAATTCTTCCGTACCTCCCGTTTGTGTGGCCAAAATTGGCAATCCCGAGGCTAAGGCTTCAAGCATAGCGTTACTCATTCCTTCATTTAAAGATGGTAGCACAAAAAGACTGGCTTCCTGATAATAAGGAGCTGTTTCTTCCCTGGGAATTCTCCCTAAAAATTGAACGAAATTTTCTAATTTCATTTTTTTTGTAAGATCTATTAGATTGTTTTTTTCGTCCCCATCCCCCAAAATACGCAAAAGAAGATTAGGATATTTAGGCGCCAATATGCCCAAAGCTTCTACCAGATAATTCGTTCCTTTGCGAGCAGTGATACGAGTCGCTCCGATAGTAATGATAAATCTGTCCTTTGCGCGCAAAGATTCGTTTGGACAGAAATCATCTAAATCAATACCGTTAAAAATAATATCAACTTTTTGATGCTTGTTTGTCTCCAAAGCTAAATCTCTGAGCCCCCGGCTGTTGGAGACAACTGTGCTTGATTTTTTCCAAATGAGTTTTATCAAAGGTTTTAAAATAGTATAAATAAATTTAAATCTTTCACTGTAACCAGGCACATCCGAGCCCCGCAACGAGATAACAAAGGGAATTTTTAGCGAAATCGCTCCGCAAGGAACAGTAAAAAATGAATGAGTAAGGTCGTATTTATTTTTTTTAATTAATTTATTAGCTAATATTAAAGCTCTCCAGGCATAAACAATTAAATCTTTTTGCGACTGGAAATGCAAATTATTGCTGTTTTTTCCAATAGGCACCTTATAAATAGTAATATTTCCACCTATTTTTTCTACGGAATATTTTTCATTTATGGAAGAAGTAATTAAATCCACTTCCAAATCAGTTATTTTAGAAAATTCTCTTAAGATGCAAAAGGTTGCATTGGCCGCCCCTCCTCCCAACGGCGGATATTCATAATTAAAAAATAATATTTTCATTTTTTTAGATTCATTAAATTAATGCACTCGACAAGCTTAAATATAGAACAATCCGCTAGAACATCAAGACTTTCCAATTATGTCATCTTAAGCGGAACGATAGTGGAGTCGAAAGATCTCAATCATTATGTTGCATCCTTTTTAGATTCCTCCACTCCGCTATCGCTGCGGTCGGAATGACAATCGTAAGTCATTTTAAAATATAACATGAAAAGATATGAATTTTATTTTTGCCAGTGAATAATTATAATTAAATTATTTTAGGTTAAACACTTCTTTCCAGGTGTACCTTTTGGCCACTGCTCCGCCCTCATCTTTATAAGTCCTAAATTTAGATTGATCAGGAACCTCACAATTTATAATAGTGGGCTTGGGCGATAAATGATACACTGTCAAAGTTCCAAATTTCTTTTCTTCCAAAACAGTAAAATCAGTAAAATAATCAGCGAAATTATCTTCGCTTGACTGGGTGCGAATGATTAGAAAATAATTTCCCTTTCTGCAAGTAGTATGATTTTCCCCCATACTAATTCCATCGCGCGGAATATTTCTTTTATCCAGCAGATAAGCAAAAGCTCGATGGAATTCGCTTTGTCCATGGTATAGCACGGCAAATTTATTCTTCTTATAAATGCCTTCAATATAATCAACAATTAATTCTTGCTGTTCCAGCGTAATTCTAGTTTTTTGCCTCAAAATTTTATCGTTGCCTATACTAATTGCTTCGCTCTTAGCTTTAGCTAATTGATCAAAAAATTCAATAGTAAAATACAAATTGAAAGTTGCAAAAATAATAGCGAAAATCCACACCAATTTAACATTCTTAACTAATTTGAGCGCCTCATAAAAAATTAATCCCCAAAAAATAAAAGGCAACGGAATTACAATCAGAAAAAAAAAGTAAAAATTCCAAAAGATATCAAAAATAAAATTAAATTAAGCACAAGAAAATCTTTTTTTCGAGGCTCTTTTTCAACAATGGATTCTACTACTAAGATAAGTATGCCCAAGCCGAAGAAAATTGCCGCTACAATGCCTAAACCCAAATTGTTTCGACAGGATTCTTTACATTCAATATCTAATTTTCTCGCCTTCAATTCAGTGGCGATTCGAGGGAGCTCGGCGCTTTGTGAACCGCTTACAATTGTCCAGTAACTTAGAGAATTTTCAGTATAATTTTTTATCACCTTTTCTATTAAATCGTAACTCGCTTTACTTTCTGATTTTTCTTCCACTGTGCCGGTTAATTGCTTGATATTATCTCCTCCACTTTTGATATCATTAATCACCAATGGCAGATTTAAAAAGAGGACAACTAGCACGCTGCCTGCCCAAAAAACTGCCTTAATTCTCGGTCTTTTAAAAATAAGAAAAACAACCGCGGAAACAAAAACCACAATCATTGCCAAAAAGTGGAGTTGGGAAAGAACTCCAAAAACAACCGCACTTGCCAAAAGCCACCAGCCTTGTTTTTTTTCATTTTCGCCGTCCACCGCTCGCAGAAGTGCCAAGAAAAATAAAATAATAAAAAACGGCAACAGATTAGGATTCCAGGCAAAGCGCGAATAAGTTACGAGAAATAATGAAGTAGAAAATATCGCGCCTACTGCGAGAGAAAGATTTTTGGAAAAATATCTTCTCAATAAAAAATAAAACACTATCAAAGAAAGAATTGAAAAAAACAAAGTCGCCAAAGCTGACCCGACCACTGAATTATTAATCGGCACTGAGAAAGCGTAATCAATATAATAAGAAATCGGTCCTAATCTCAAGAAACTCCCCGCCGCCCTAGGCCCCAAAAGTGGCAGATTCATCGGTCCACCTACTAGGGATTCATCAACTAACGTGGCATCTCGCGCCTGGTCTAACTCCAAATGGATCCACGGAACAAAATTATAACTGCGCAAGAATACTCCCAGTACAAAAAAGAGCATAAAAATCCAAAAATATTTATTTTTAAAAAAACCGATTTTTTCAAACAATTTAAGTTTATTTTTCTTTTTCTTCATTTTATTATGTTGTCATCCTGAACTTGATTCAGGATCTCAAGAGATTCCAGATCGAACCCGGAATGACAAATCTGAAAGTAATCAAATTAATTTGGCCTTACAGGAATAGAATTATTCCAATAATATACACTGATAGGACCCCTTACTTTTAAATTATTTATTTTTTCTAAATTTTTATCTATGTAATCCTGAGCCTCTTTAGAAAGAAAAGTGGCATCATTATCTGAATAAACTATCCAACCGCTATTATTTTTGTTTACAATTTCCATTAATTTCTCTAGCTCTATTTTTTTTTCGGATTCTTCAGCCCTTTCTCCTCCCAAAGAAACTACATTCATTTTAGCCCCTTGCCAATAAAAATTTCTGAAATTTCTCGTCACCAATACATCGTCTTTGGTACGCTTGCTAACGACAAAGCTAAAAACATCCCGATAATTAGGATTTGGGGAACTCGAAGTTTGAATATATGCATTTTCACTTGCCCAAAAATAACTCCAGTTGATAACAGTGCCTAATAAAAATATTATAGTCACTAAATAAACTTTTTGATTATATTTTTTTAAATTATTTTTGAAAAAATTAGCCATTGCCCAAATCCCAATAGCTATCAAAATTATTTGAAAGGGTTTGGCAAAAAATATATATTGCTCGCCAGCATTTCTATTCCAGAGAAACATTGCTCCCAATAAAATAAATCCATAATTGGTTACAACAAAAACACCTTCTTGAGTTTTGTCTTTAATTAAATGATACGCTCCCAAAATCAATAGCGCACCGGCCACCAAGATATTGCCATAATCGGAAAAAGATTTCTCAAAATAAGAAAAATGATTTTCCCAGCTCAGTGAACTCAAAAGAGCGTTACCTTTTAAATTTACAATTATTCCGATAGCGACTGCCACCAAAAAATAAAATAAATAATGATTTTTGAAATTTTTAGTTTTTCGATAAGTAATAGTACCCATCGCTAAAAAATAAATCAAACCGATAAACACAAAATTAGCCGCCAAGAGATGCAGATGCATGCTCAGAAATCCCAGTAAAATAACTGGCACCAAAAAAACGAAATTAAGTTTTGTTTTTTCATTAAGTTTGTTTATTGCCGACCATTTACTTTTAATTTTTGACTCAAAAAAATTAAAAGCCACATAGCTAAAGATCAGAAAAACCGGCATAAACATCGCATACATTCTCATCTTGCGAGAAAACTCTATCCCATCGATGCTTAGCGCCAGCAAAAGTGCGGCGATAACTCCAATAGTTTTATTTTTGGTAAATTTAAAAGCCACCCAATAAATAATTAATACTGAAAAAATTCCCCATAGCACGCTTACCACTCGATAAGACCAGGTTTCGCCGTCAGGCAAAAATCTCAAAGACTGTGCTACTTGCCAATTATAAATCCAAGCGCGAGTATAAGTCTCTGGTCCACCACCCCAAATATCGAAATCGAAAAAAGTTTTAAAATAAGCATTGTCTGCAAGAGGTTTTTCTAAATTAAAATCCCATCTTCTCCACTCGCCTGTTTTTAAATATCCATAAGCCGTATTTACGCCCAAAAATTCATCCGCCGAAAAAGATTTTTCATCTAGATTATAAAAACGTAAAAATCCAGCTAAAACCAAAATTGCCACTAAAATAGCCAAAACTTTTTTCTTCAACAAAAAAGATTTCATAAATTACTACAATTTATTATTACCCCCTAATTTTACCTAAAATTAGGGAGTTTAGCAAATTAAAAAAGCTCTTATGTAATAAGCGGCTTTTTTATTAAATTAATCACTTAATCACAGATGTGTACCTAGATACATATCTAGCTGTTTTTATCCTTCCCCCATTGCCAACGTGGCTTTTCTCCCTTTTTATAAGCGACAACAATGAGAAGAGTGGTTAGAACGATAATCGGCAGTGCAAATGTCAAAAAATTACTTCCTGAATCAGGATTTCCCAGGATAGCTTCTTCCCTTGAAAGTACAAGACTCAAAACAAGAAAGAGATAGAGGATTATAACTAACCATCCTTGCCATTTTGCAGGTGTCCAACCCCAACCATAAAGCTTGGCCTTAAACCAATAACCCTCGGGGTTGTCTTTGATATAAGCGGTATATTTTTTTAGCATAGTTTTTAAAAAATTATAAAATTAATTAATCTTTTTATTTTTCCTATTTCTATTTTTTATTACTGTTACAAGATGAAGACGCCCAAGACCATTATTTATTATTATTTCTTCCCAAGACAAATCTTCTCCATGCTCTTTCTTGTATATCTCTTGGAATTCTTTAATGTATTTTTCAGATGGTTCCATTCGATTAGAAAATTTGATTTATTATTCAAAATTCCTCTTTCTCGATTCTATTTGTTCGTCCGCTCTTTTTTGTTCATATTTAATCTGTTTGTCTAGATAACTCTCGTATTCCTTAAGAAAAGATAGTATTTTTTTATCTTTCTCTTTTTTCCAAATTTGGATTTCTTCTCTCTTTTTCTTATAAGCATCCATAAATCCATATTCTCCCATTACGGTACCAGTTTTAGATAGGATGTGAATAACCTCGTTGGTGTAATCTTTTGTACTTGGATATTTCCTAATAAATTCCTTACATACATTATGCAAAAATATCTGGCCATCATACTTATCTAAAATAGATCCAACTATTTTGGCATTATTTTCCCCGCCTTCTTTAATTAAATCCAGCAAAGCTCTCTCAAACTTTTCACCGAAGCCCGGAAAAATTATCTGTAATAAATTTGCAGCACTCCAACCATACATCCACCCATCCTTTTCGAACCATTTTAACACCTCTTTTATAACAACATCCACATTCTCATCCTTTACCAATACATTTTCCAATTCATGAAGATCATAAGGAATAGCATCATACGACATGCTCTTCTTTTTATTTTCATAAATTTTAATCCTACTAAAAAAGAAATCTACTACTAATTTTGGGTTGCTTTTTGCAATATGGGCGAGAATTTCCTCCGTATGATAATCAATTCTAGAAGAAAGCAATAAATTATCTAGTATAACTCGATAATCTGTTTCTGATAATGAATCTAAGATACAATCTTTTTGATGCCAAACATCATTTACCCAAAAATGATTTTTAAGGAAAGTAAGGTCTCTAATTGTATCTAAAAATAACTTCTTATTCTCAAACTTTGGATAATTATTAGCAAGAATTCTAATTATACCATTTAATGCATTTATATTCTTTTTCTTCCTGGCCTTCTTAAACAGTAACAATACAATTTCTTTATCCACCTCCACATCATAACTGAATACATTGGCAATAATATCTAAATTAACTCCTTTTTTTATCCATTCCTGTATTATTCCTCGCCCCTTATCTTTTAAATTGCTCCTCAATAAACCAGATATAAGCGCGACCAGAAATGGTAGCGGTATTCGCTTATTAGTTTCTAAAATTTTTAAAGCAAACTCCGGTTTTTGCTTGGCAAGTTCACTGAGAAAAATATTGAGATATTGATAGCCTCCCGGATCAGAAATTCTATAGTTATGAATTATATCAAAAATTCTTCTCTTCCATTTTGCAAAATTCTCTTCATTTATTTCGCAAATAAATTCATTAATCTTTTCTGTCCTAACTTTTCTGCACTCTTCCCAACTCAATTTTTCTGAAAATCTATCTTCATATCCCACAAGCACTCGATATATTTTATATTCTTTTTTGTTATCAATTGAATTCTTTAATTTTTCAAGCGCCGGCAATTTTTTCTCACCAAATCTTTTATAAAGCCATTTCATCTGTTCTTCGATCTTGCTGATTATTTCGTTATTTGATTTGGGAAGTATTTTGATGAAAAAATCAGTAATATATTTTGCATTATTTCTCGCCATTTCCTCCATGTCATCACCATAAACACCCTGATGAGGAGTCTGACTGGCTATGTCTATTGTTGACAAAATTTCTTTTCGTTGTTCATTTCTTTTAATACCAAAATAAAGACCCATCAATAATTTCAAAGTTCTCTTTCTGATATTCGTCAATTCTACTGTCGCTTTTAAAGGACCAGAAGAGAAAACCATAGTCTTGTAGTCTTTCATGGAAGTCCCCTCAAAGGAGGGATTTAATAAATTTTTGCTCACATTCAAAACAATCTCCGTTCTCTCCGCCAATTCCTTTTTATTCCATTTTTCCATTTTACCCAGAATGAATTTTTTCGGTTGGTATCCAATTTTTTGAAGAATATGATAATCATTTTTTGAAAATGAGGCCAATATTTCAACTATCTTCTTTTTTTGGTCTTTTTTATTATTCTCGTATAGCTCTATCAGTAGTTCAAAAAATTCCTCTGAATATTTGAATTTCAAATAATTTATTATTTCTAGACATAAAGAAAGAACGTCATTGTATCGTTGACCTTTTACTTTCCCAAATGCCGTGTCTATATCAACTGCTTTAAATTTTTTTGATACTTCCAGAGAATTTCTGATGATCTTAAATAGATCAATATTGTCTGGTAGCTTCCCTTTGAATAATTCTACTTTGTTTTTTAGAAAATTAAGATCTGAATATAAATCATTAATAGATTTCGGATTTAGGATTCTATGAGTAAAATCGTATCCGAACATTCTTTTTCCTTCAGAAATTGAATTAAATCTTTTCCAAATATCATCGAATTCGCCCTGAGCCGGCTTAATATATTTCTTCAAAACATCTGCAAATCTGTTTTTTAATATATCAATATCCTCTTTATAAAAAGTCCCCACCTTTTCCGGTGGATTATAGCTGATGTCATGTTCTAATTCTGATGAAGAATGATAAAGAACCGTTGTCAACTGAATCTCGCATAGTAAATTTTTAAATCTCTTATATTCAGGAATTTTTAATCGGTTCTCTTTTAGCTTTATATATAAGTGTTCGCCGTAATATACCTTATTTTTACTTTCGTTCGAAAAAGGATAATGTAATTTTGTGCTTTCAACCTTAAATTCTTCAAAAAGATATTTCTTGAAAAGTTCAATATCATCCTGAACATAAAAAAGAATCCGACATCCTGCCAAATCTTTTACTTGGCTTAATTTTTCATATCCGTTATGTATTATTTTCTTCTTAAGCTTCCTATAATCTTTTTCGCGACAGGATGTCTGGTATTTCTTAACTGAACTATTTAATAACAATGTTTTTAATATCAGTTCAATACCTAAAGAAAAATCTTTATAAACATTTCTCCAGTTCTCTAGATATTCCCTAACTAATTTGTCAGCTATTTTTTCACTATTACTTATGCTCATTATTTTCATTCATAAAATTATTTTCTCCAATCTTTAATTTCAAACCCTCCGCGGATACGCTTGATGGTGAGCTTTTGCCCTACCCGCCAACCAATTTTGCGCACTTCTTCAATTGGAAGAGTTACACCGACTGATTGTTTACCAATTTTGGCTAACTTTCTTGTATTTTTTTCTTCTGATTTTTTTAGCGCCATAATAATAAGTTAATTATTATTTAAAGTTTTCTAGATATGTATCTAGATAAGTATCTCCATTTTATCTCTAAATAGCCTTGAAGTAAAGAAAAAAGGCGTTGCGAGAGACGCAACGCCCAAACTTATTTTTTATAATACCTTCAAAGCCAGCAATCCGGATCTTCCTCCAGATAATCACCTTTGCGGACATGGGCTCTGGCCCGACAACCGCCACACTGATATTTCTTCGGACAAACGCCACACTTGCCCTTGAGATTCATGTCCAGCATGTTTTTTACGATTTCGTTATTACGATAACTCTCAGTGATTTCCTCGATAGAAAGGTCGAAAACATTCATCATTGGAATATTCAAAAGAGCGCAAGGAGTCATGGTTCCATCGGCCCCAACATTGAAAGTCACCGCCGCCGCCGAGCATCCGTCAAAAACCAATTCGTTTTCACCGCCAACATCATGATAGCCCCTAAACAGGCATTTCAAGGGATCGCTCGTGCTCACTTGAAAATTGGGATACTTGCCTTTGAGCCGGTAGAGATTCTCCATGAACTTCTTTTTCTGTTCTTTACTCATCCAGAGATCGGGGCGTTCTATCGAGCGCCCGGATGGATGGATCGGAGACAGGCTTGAACGCTTGACTCCCAAGGAGAAGACAAAATCCACAATATCTTCCATTTCCCCGATCTGTTCTGGACGCAGAGTTGTCCTGACGGAAGTCATGACGTTCGGGATATCGGCTTCCACGATCATCTTTACGGACCGAAGAGCTTTTTCAAAAGCGCCAGGAAAAGATCGGAAATTATCATGTATTCCAGCATCAAGACTGTCCAAACTAACAGATAGAATAAAGCGCTGAAATTCCAGATCTCTTATGAAAGAGAGATGTTTTTCGGTCAAGAGCGAACCGTTCGTGGTGAGTGTCACAAATTCTCCCCCATTTCTCCTAACCGCTTCCAACACATTGAAAAAATCGTGATGGATCAATGGTTCACCCCCGGAAACCACAATTTCTTTGTAGTTGGGGCTGAACCGCCGGGCAAAGCGGATAATCTTTATAATCTGGTCGATCGGCATATCTTTCCGCACTTCATGCGCGGCTCGGCAGTGCTGACAATGCATATTGCAACGACCGGTTATTTCGATCTGAATCTGAGCAAACTCAATCTCATAGATAGCCTCTTCCGTCTCCACCGACAAGGTTGGAGTTTTTTCTACGCATTCCATTTTAAAACCTCCATCTATTAAACGAGGGAGTAACGCATGAGCGTTTACCCCCTCTGAGTTGAGTAACGTGGTTTCAGTCACAGATAGTGCAGCTACCTTTGCCTATGCGAACCCTTTTCACCGGCTTTTTGGCGCTTGCGTCTTTTTTAGCCTCAGCTTTGGTCTTAGCCACTTTTATCATCACCTCCTTTTTTATTGTCAATGACAACATCGAAAATGTGTTGTCTTTTAAAGAACTTTCCTTAAGGTCTTTTAGCACTTACCTCCAAAATTTTGTGCCAATGTTTATGTCCGACTTCTTCATCATATACATCAAATATCTTATATTCTATATCAATAAAGCCAGGGCCTTTCAGTATACGCTTTATTTCTTCAATGTCAACCCCGTGAAAACTTATTTTATCGGATTTTTCAAAAGTATGGATAAACAGCCAACCGCCTTTCCTAAGATTTTCAAAGGCCGTTTCCGCCAAAGCTTCCTTATTTTTCAATTTATGTAAAAGATAGTTGGAGAAAACCAGGTCATACGGACCATTTTCTGATTTAAACGTTTTTTCCAAATCCACCCCACCTATTCTATCTACCCCTTCACATTCCCATCCCAACTCTCTAAGATAAAGGACGTCCTTAAAATCACCAGCTCCCAAATCAAGAGCTTTGGCTGGATTCTTAAACTTTTTATCTGTAAATTTTTTTAGATAAATATTCATATCAAATCGGATTATTTTTTATATGCTTCCGACGTTCTTTTGTTCTTAAACATATTTTTGAATTATCTGCACCTATTCTACCACCAAACGAGGACAGAGTAAAGAAAAACAGTTCGTTTCAGTCCGGATTATTATCAATAAAAATAACTATCGCAAATAGCTCTATAAATTGAATTAAATATTATTTGGAATTCGTTTTCAGTAGCTGTGCCTCCCAAAGTATCTCTTGTCTTGATTTAACTTCGTCCGTATACCAATTTTCAAAATCAGTTTTGCTATCAAAAGAAACATGCCATCTTAAAGCAGGCTGGAATTCTCTAGGCTTCTCCCTACTGCGTAACACAACATAATATTTAGACATTTCCATTCTTCCTCTTTTTATTAACCATATCAAATGGTTTCTTGACAAATCTTATCTTAAGATAATTTATCTATCTTATTCATTTTGTTCACTGAGGAGAGAGAGGGATTTGAACCCTCGGTCCGATTTCTCGGACAACGCTTTTCGAGAGCGTCCTATTCAACCACTCTAGCATCTCTCCGTAAATTATTTTAAATCTTCTAAATAAGTTTCCAATAAATATTTTCTTCTTTCTCTCCCTTTTCCTGTTTTTAGAAAATTCTCTTCTCTTATAGCGTCTTTCTTTTTTAAGAAAGCTTCATAATATGCCAACTCCCAAGGAACCCCCGCGGAAGTAAATTGACTCGCTCCTATATTATGTTCCGAAACTCTTCTTTTCAAATCACTTGTTGCGCCCACGTAGAATTTATTTAATTTTTTACTATATAAAATGTAAACGTAATGCATCTTTTTGATTATATAAGAATTATTAAGTTCTATTCTCCGCCCCAGGCGGATGCGCCTCGGGCGCAAACCACTCTAGCATCTCTCCGTGTAATCATTTTAACATATTAACATGTCAGCATTTTAACATATTAACATTCCAACATCTTAGCATACCAACATTTTAACATATTAGCATATAACAGCCACTCATACTAAAAAAAATAAAACGACCTGAATTATTTCATTAAGTCATTAAAAATTTATTTGACATTTGAAATTTGAAATTTTACAAAAGTCCTTCCATCGATTTCGACAAACTGCTCAAAACTATCGGAATGACAATCAGTAGTCCAATCAACGGTAAAACTGTCATTACTACTGATATTATAAGAGTAGTTAAAAAATATTTTCTCGTTTTTTCTACACTTATCCAGATTGCATCAATCTTCTTGTTTTGATCTTCAATTTTCCTCAAAATTTCTTCTTCCATATTTCTTTACCCCGTTAAATTGCGGTACCCCGCACTATTTAACTGGGGTTGCCCCGTTAAATAACAAAACCTACTCTGATTTAACGGGGTAAACCGTTAAATAGCAGTAATTTACATTATTTAACTGAGATTAATTTATTTTAATGTATTTGCTCTTTTGAATTTTTCTTTTCTTCATTATCCAATTTTTCATAATAATATTTTTCCAATAAAAAAATGGTTTCTTTGTCTTCTTTCAAAATAAATTTTTTATTCAATTCATCTATTGTTTCATCGATAGTCTTAGGGCTCCTTATGCTACTTGGACGAGTTGGATCCAGCATAGCCTGAAATGAATCCACTATCGCTAAAATTCTCGATAACTTATCTACCTCTTTGCTGGGCGTCCTTTCTCTCATAACATCATCCGTGAATTCTTTTCGCGGATAAGTATGATCTTGGTGCTCATGATGAGCTACGGACACCTTAGCTACTTCGATATTCCATTCTCTTAGGGCATAAAAGGTCTCAGTTGGATGTTTTTCTATTTCCGTTAATTCCTCCGGGGTCAGTTCTTCTTTTTTATTTAAAATCTCCGGGTCAATGCTAGTTTTCCCATAATCATGAAGCAACGCTGAGCTTATTAAAATTTCTCTTTCCTCTTTTGATAATTTATCGCCAAGTCTATTGATCAAAAAAGCGGTCATATTTCCCACCTCTAAAGAATGCAGAAAAGTTTTTTCATCATGATTTTTTATATCCAAAAGACGCTCTCTGATAAATTTTTTCTCCCTAATGACATCTAACGCATTATCGCTGCAATTCTCAGCTAGAGACAAGCTAAATTCATAATTTTCACCAGGATAATGAACTGCTGTCTGCTCTTTATTTTGAGACATTGATTCAATTCCCATATATTTATTTTATTATCTTTTTATAATTATATTTCTCCAAATCTCCTAGAATATCCCTATAACTTTTTCCCGTGAGCATTCCTCCCGCCATGGTTTTATCTTGGGTAACTTCGGCCAAACAAAAATCTGGCATTGCAAATTTTTCCATTTCTTCTCTTGATTCAAATTCAAAATCCACCACCACCAATCCGGCTAAATCATCCAAGAAAACATCCACTTCCGCTGTCTTGTTTTCATAAGGAAAAAAATATCTGTTTTTGTGCAATCTTTTTCCTTGAATTTTAGCTAGTTCATTAAATTCATCTTTAGTTAATGAAATCGTTTTTTCAGACATTTCCGACGAATCATTGCCATAAATTATTTCTTTTTTGGTTACCTCATAAATATCTCCTCTTTTTCGAATCCGCAAGCTTGGATGCGCTGCAGATAATGGGATATAGATATCCAAAATTTCCCTACATTCACATTTATCCAATCCTTCTGGAATATACTTGGCTAAAAATGTCCTTTCCAATTCTATTTCCATAAATATTCTATAAATTATTATCTTTTAAAAATTTTTTTAGCTCGGCAAAGGGTTTTATTTTTAAAAATGTTTTTTTATCGTCAATTTCATTTAGCGAGGCGCGAGTAACTTCGTAGCCTTGAGGAATAAAAATCCTATCCCAGCCAAAACCATTTTTCCCAGCTGGTCGCTTGGCTATTTTTCCTTTCAATCCTTTTTCAAAAATCTTCAATGTTTTTCCGTCAAAATATCCCATTGCACATTTAGCCACTGCTGCTCTATCTTTCCCATTAACTAGCGAACAAATATCTTGAAATTTAACATTGTCCACAAAAAATCGGATAAATGGCCCAGGCAGTCCGCCCAAGGCTTTAAACTCCAGAGAAACATCTTCGACGATTACTGGCCTTTTTATTTTTTTATACGCTTCTCTGACTTTGTGCTCAATAATTTCTTTTAAGTCTAATGCTTGAATTTCATCTAAATCAATTTTCTTGTGATCAATCGGATGATTCAAAAACTTCGCCAAATAATCCGCCTTGTTTTGATTGCCAGTGATAAATGTTACTTTTTTCATATATTTTCTTTAAAACTTACACGTTTTACCCCTCCACCTCTTTGAGGGGGAGGTTGGGAGGGGGTGGATAAAAACAATTCCAACGCTCATTAATCATCGTAAAAAAATTATCTCATAAACAAAACTTTTTTAATTTATTGATTTCACAAACTCATCAATTTTTTCTTGAGCCAAATCTTTCACCACCTCCACTGTTTTTAAAGTCAGAGTCGCTATTGGTTGTTTTCCAATAATTTCACCCATTTCTGCAAATGCCCGTTTATCCCCACTGCCTCCCATAGTGCAAAAGAAAGCCACTTCTGGAAATTCATCCTTGCGGTCAGTCAAATAAGTGCGCACCGGCACTGACATATTCCAGGACCAAATCGGCGTACCAATAATTACCAAATCATAGTTACTAGGATTATTTTCTGATTTTTCTAAAACCGTCAACTTTCGCAAGGTCGCATCTCGACCAGAAATCAAATAACCCTTGGCCCCTTTCCTGTCCACAGTGTCTTTAATCTCCTCCACATCTGCCCCCAATTTTTCCGCCAGTTGCATCGCTACTTTCTTAGTCGTCTCAGTGCGAGAATAATACACTATTAATATTTTTTTCATGTAATTATGTTAATTTCCAATTAACTTCAGAAAATTTTTCTTCTTTTAATAAATCATCGATTGCCTTTTCCATATTCTCAATATCCTCGCCGTTCAATGGCTTATATTCTTCCCGATGACCTGAAATAATAGGATCGCCATATTTTTGTATAGTTGCATCTTTTACTCTGCCATAAAGATGAATATGCAAATGCGGAGTCCAATTGCCATTGTCTTGATAATTTATTCTTCCAATTTCCACTCCAGATTTTCCCATAGCCGTTTTCATAGCCTCTCCCGCTAACATAGTTAATCGCATCAACTCAATCGCTTGTTTTGGCGTTAATTTAGTCCTATCTTCAATGCCTATTTTTGGAGAAATTTTAATATGCCCACCCTCTAGTCGAAGATTCAAGAATAAAATTTTCTGTTTCGTATATTATAGCCATGTTATTATTGAAAAATAAATTATTTTAATTTTGCATCAAAACCTTAATTGCGACACCTATATAATAAGGCCACAGCACTACCGCCCAAACGCCTTTCCAAAAAAATGGCAATTCCAAAAAACCAATTGTAAATAACCACCCCGCAAACCAAGAGAAAGCAGTAAAACCATGTTGTTTACCCTGTTAAATAAGATTTGAGGCGATTTTTCAAAAACATCTTTCCATGATAAGTTTTTAAATACTTTTCTCTGTGAGTAGCATCTTGCTGATTTAGGCAGGCTTCGTAATATATTAATTTTAATGGTCTTCTGTTTTTTGTAGATTTTGCTTTTCCTTTCCTGTGTTCCTCAAATCTTAATTTTAAATTTTTTGTATAACCAACATAGTTCTTGCCATCCGCTAAGCTTTTAAGAACATAGACGTAATACATAATAATATAAAAATTTAAAATTATTTAACAGGGTGAACTTTTATTTTTTCCATATTCGATTTTTTATTAAATTATTATTTTAAATTTTATATCGCAATAATTTCCATATTTTAATTTTACTCTATATCATATTTTTTGCAATTAAATTAAGAAGGGTTTAGTCACACACGCATGACTAAACCCCATATGAAAGACAAAATTATGCAACGCAAGGCAATTCTCCAACAGAATTGCATTCAACAATTAACCGATAAACATGCTCTCCATTTTTACTACCAGTTTCGACCATCTTTCTGTTGATGAGATTGGACAAAGCAATGTAATATCCATTCCTCATCAAATCTTTATCCATATCTAACGCTTCAGCAAGGCTAAAAATCTCGTCAAAAGTTAGCCATCCCTCACCTCTCAATAATTTTTTCGATTTATCAAGAATATGAATTATATCATATTCCACTTCCTCTATGTGTAAAATTGGGGAATTCAAAAAATGAGCCGAAATAATAAGTGGAGAAAAAATAGCAACCGCACCAAAAACAATCAGCATTAACGCTATCGCAAATACCGCATATAAGTAAAACGCCAAAAAGATGCCAGCCACACCTGCAAAAAATAGAAGTCTTTTCATTTTCTTACCTCTTGCTTTGTTTGAAGAACTCTTGATTGTATGCCACCCTTTTATCTCTCTTTATAGATAGGTTACCTCAATAATTTCTTTTGTCAATTTATTTTTTCTAAAATATAATATTTCAAACCTTGTGCATCTTCAATTGTCCGCAACTGCATTTCTCCAAAACGCGCGCTTAATTCTTTGATAATCTCATCTTTCCGATAATCAGAAAAAACAATCACTATTTCTTTTATATTTTTTGGATTTATTTTGTCCAGTTCAAACGGACTCAAATCATGAAAATTCGACTCATTCCAATTAAACATTCTCACCACCACTCTTTGCATATTGCCCAGCACCGCATAAACTTCTTTTTCTGGAGGCAATGTGTTTATATAATAAGCGGCATCAGTAATGTTTTTTTCAAAAGATCTGGCGGTCTGAATATTATTTGCCCAAAAGAAATGATATTTAGCTGTATCAAATACACCGATGAATAAAATTACAAAAATAAAAAATCCATAGATTATTTTCTTGCCCCACAAAATATTTTCCTCTACCTTCTTTAAGATGAATCCCACAAAAAAAGCTGCCCAAATATATACCACTGGCAAAGTACCTATAGCTCGCAATGCGTGCGGGAGACCCTCGGCTGTCATAAATTCAGGCACTAGCATGACAAAAAACCACAGCAATAGAACTGCGTGAATTATTAAATTATTTGAATAAGTTTTATTTGCTAAGCGCGCCCAAAGTGAACGTCCGAAAATAATAATTGAAGAAAACATCCCCAAAAGAAAAAGCACCCCCAAGGCTGGATTAAGAACGGGAAATGGCGGAAAGCTGTTTCTCCAATTATTATCAGGGATAAAATTATATTTCAAAAAGCTTAACTCAATATTATTCAAGAGCATTTTCCAAGGATGACCTTTGACATGATTGGGTCTAGACCAGAAATATTCCGGATGAATATAAAAAGTATAAAACATCGGTAAAGCTATGATAATAAAAGAAATGATAAACATTCCAATCGGCTTGCAAAAATCTTTTATAAAATCTTTTTTTGCCAAGAATAAAAATGGCAACGCGCCCACTAAAATAAAAGGTGCTAATCGAAAAGCAATGTAGCTATGCATGCCCAAGCCAAAAAATATCCCCGCTAACACGAAATGGATGGTTTTTTTAGAATTAAGACCTAGAAATAAAAAATAAAACGACCAAACTAAAATAAAAGGTAGCATATTGGCCCGGAAAGAAATTCGGCTAAAATTGACCGACACAAAAGAAACTGCGCCAAAAAAAGCAGCCAAGAGCGCCAACCTATCGCTTTTAAACATCTCGCGCGCAAGCAAATATGTTCCCAAAATAGCCAATATGCCAAAAATAATAGCAGGCAGTTTTAAAGAAAAAGCACTTACGCCAAAAAATGCAAAACTCACAGTCACCAAATTCATAAATAATCCTTCTCGTCCGTCATTATCTGGATAAAACCATTGGAAATTATCAAAATCATCCAAAACCCTGAGCGCGTCTTGCCCATTTACTGCTTCATCAGGGTAAATCCCTGGAGGCGCAGTATTGATATGATAAACACGCAAAAAAACTCCCAATAAAATAATAAGACTCAATGCTATCAAGACTAATTTTTCTTTATTTTTCATAACTTCATATAACAATTCAACTCAATGAAAATTATACCACAAACATTAACCTCGCTAAAGTATATTCCCAGACGGATACTTTGTGCTATAATTAATTGTTGATTATTTATCATATTTTATGAGAAAAGAAAAAATTTCTGTAGTCATTCCTTGCTACAATGAAGAAAAAGGTATCACCAAAAATATTGGGGTTATTTACACATACCTGAAAGAGCATTATTCCTCCTTTGAAATAATTGTCTCCAACGATGGATCGACTGATAAAACAGCCGCTAAGTTAGCTGAAATCAAAAATAAAATTCCGTTTAAAATCATTAACGTGCCTGTAAACACTGGCAAGGGCAATGCTGTAAAAGTTGGAATGCTAGCTACTAGCCCCGAAAGCGAAATAGTGATGTTTTTAGACGCTGATTTAGCCATCCCCATTGATGAATTGAATAAATTCGTTACCGCTTTGGAAAATAAAAATTTAGATTTAGTAATCGCCTCGCGTTTTGTTCCTGGCCTAAAAGTTCTAGAGCCAGTGTTGTGGTACCGGAAAACTATGGAAATAGTCTTTCGCTTTTTAAGAGTTATCATTTTAAATAATTGGCAAGTTCGCGATTCCCAATGCGGATTTAAAGTTTTCAGACGTTCAGTCGCTATCAAAATATTTAATTTAACTACCGTATCTCGTTTTGCCTTTGATTCAGAAGTTATTTTTTTGGCTAAAAAATTTAACTTTTCTATTAAAGAGCTCCCTATAACCCTTTGCAATCCCAGAGAAAGCCATATTTGAATGATTTTTGATCCTATCAATATGTTTTTTGCCTTGTTTAAAATTCGCTGGAATAATCTCAAAGGTATTTATAAAGTTCAAGCCCAAGACCTCTGGAAAGACGTTATTATCTCAGCTGATGATTTTGGGGCCAGTCCCAGGGCCAATAAAAATATACTCGCCTTAATTCAAGAAAATAAAATCGATAGAATATCAGTAATGATAAAAAGAAATTTTTCCAAAGAAGAGATTAAACTCCTTAAAAAATCCAATCTTAAAATAGATTTACATTTGGAATTATTTATTAATCAAGAGCTTAAGCTCAAAAAAAATACCCTCCTAAGAGGAATGTCTTTTTTTATTGGATATCTAAGAGGAGAATTTTATTATTCCAGAGTTAAAAAAATGTGGACTGAACAAATTTTTGAATTTGAACAGATATTTGGCAAAAAACCAGATGGCTTAAATTCTCATGAGCACTTTCATCTCTTTCCTCCTTTTTTTCGCATCATCTGCCAAATCGCTAAAAAAAATCACATTCGCTATGTCCGCCTAGGAAAAAACGGCCAACCTTTTGCTCGCCGATTAATCCGCCATATTTTACAAATCTTATTTTTAAAAAATAAAAAAACATTGTACTCTTTTTCCAAATTGGATTCTTCTGACTACATGCTGAGCTTGGACTGGATAATTAAGAATAAAAAACCTTATAAATTTTTAAAAGCAGAAACTGAAATTGTTTGTCATCCGGAAAGAGAAGAAGAATATATTTTTTTAAAAAATCTGCCTCATAAGAAATAGCTGACTTTCCCAAAAATAAACTAATTACTAAAAAATACTACAAATTTAACTTCTGGACGAAACTCATTTATTAAACTTGTTCAACCATAACCGCACGACCGCATAATTGTGGTAATCTAATTTGTTTTAACTGTTTGACTGATTGATAAAAAACTTTTTAAAAAATATTAAAGTTTGAATTTTTTCCTTAAACTTTGTTCAATAGACTTATCTAATTCATCAACGACACACTGCTGAACAAATTTTTCCAAGCTAAAAAATTCAATCACTTCGCCAATTTCCTTCCTGCAGGGATACGGGTAGACAAAAACTGATTTCTGCAATTCAACAAAACCCAATTTCTTTATTGTTCTTCTTAATACGTCTCTGCCTATTCTGTTTTTCTCTGGAATATCAAATAAAACCATTCTCCATTTCTTATCCCATTTTTTTAAAACTTTTAGTTTTATATTTGTAATATCTATTTTTCTTGCTAATCTATTTCCTTTCAGGGTTAACCTAGCGCTCCACCATTTGTCGCCATTGTAATGAACAAATTTATCTCTTTTTAATTCTCTTGCTACACGTCTAATTCTATCTCTATTTATCATTTCCCATTCCCAAGCTAATTTTCTAAATATAATTTTCTGGCCTCGAGGAGATGTTGTTAGTCCTAAAGCTATTCCGCCCAATAAGATTAATAAAATTTTCTTTTTTAAATCACTTCTAATTTGCATAAAAAATAAATTACTTTTTACTTAGCTGCTAAATCTATTATACCATAATCGCACGACCGCATAATTGTGGTATGAAGTAAAAAAACAAAAAATCCCCTATTTAAGTTGAAGTGGAGGATTTTTTATATTTTATATAATATGTTTTTAAACTTGGATATTTTGCAATTCACTTAATTTTTTATACACTCCGCCATGATTCATTAATTCTTGATGATCGCCGGATTCTACTATTTTTCCACCTTCAAGCACCAAGATTAAATCAGCTTTACGAATAGTACTTAAACGATGGGCGATTACAAAAGTCGTTCTATTTTTCATTACTTCTTCCAAAGCGCTTTGAACATATTTTTCCGATTCACTGTCCAATGCACTAGTAGCTTCGTCTAAAATTAAAATTCGAGGATTTCGCAAAATTGCCCGAGCAATAGCGACACGTTGTTTCTGCCCAGTGGATAACCGCACACCTTTTTCCCCCACGATTTGTTCATATTTTTTTGGAAATTTACTTATAAATTCATGACAATTAGCCAGTTTAGCCGCTCGAACAATTTCCTCTTCAACAGCATCTAACTTGGCATAAGCGATGTTATTTTTTATTGAATCATTGAATAAATCAATTTCCTGAGGCACAATAGCAATATTATCACGCAAGTCTTTTAAATTTATTTTTCCTGTTTCCACTCCGTCAAATAAAATCTGTCCTTTCTGGGGAATATTATAACGAGAAATCAAATCTACTAGAGTTGATTTGCCTTCCCCACTTTTACCGATAATCGCCACCATTTTTCCAGCTAGAACTTTAAAGTTAATATTTTCCAAGACTTTTTCATCCTCATAAGAAAAACTGATATTTTTAAATTCGATGTCTCCTTTGGGATTTTTTATTTTAACTGCATTGGGCACATCGTAAACTTCCGGGATTTCATTAAATATTTTTTCCGATCTTTTGATAGTCGCTATTCCTTCTTGCAGTTTTTTATAATGCCCGCCTAGCATATTAATGGCATTGGAAGCAAAATTAATATAGGCAATCAGCATCACAAACTGACCGATGGTGATTTTATTAATGCTTACCAAATAAATTCCAATTCCAAACAAAGAAATAACTGAAACGGTAGAAATCAGATTTTGCCAAAAATATAAATTCATCCAAACTACTACTTGCCCTTGGCTAAGAGCCAATCCCTTTCTCATCGCTCCAAAGTTTCTTTCGTTTTCAGTAGATTCCTGCGCATTTGATTTAATTGCAATAATATTGGGTGTTCGGTCAAAAACATCTCCGTAATATTTCTCGAAAAATTTATTCATTTTTCCTTGGGAAACAATAATGGGATTGGTTTTCTTAATCGTTACTACCACAAAAAATAAAATAAACATCATAAAAATAAGGGCTAAAATCCAGTTTATCCAAAAAATCACGATAAATGCCAAAAAAGAAGTGACTAGATATGGAATAATGGTAAATAAAGCGTAATCGACTAAACTATACAGATAACCATCTGCTCTGGAAAACTTTTGAATCACTTCTCCGACTTTCTTTCTTTTATGAAAAGAAACCGGCAAGCTAATTAGATGCTTTATGGAGTTATTTATCAAATCAGCTGAAGCTCTATAGCCTAATTTATTAGACAAAATCACTCGTACTCTCATTAATAATCCTCCGCCTATTTGGAGAATCGCCCACAGCGCCAACAATAAATAAACTGATCTTTCAAAGAATCCACCTCGAGTTACAGTATCCACTACCTGGCTATAAATCAAAGGTAAAATTAAATAAGTTCCATTTTCCAAAATCACAAAAGCAGAAGTCAACCAAACATCTCTTTTGTACGGTCTTAAATATTTTAAAAGCGGCCTTAGATCAATTTTTTTGAACATACTTTAGAAAATTTATTGTTTTTAGTAATTATGCGCTTAAGTCGCCGCAACTCTAATATTTTTTTACTTTAACACAAAAATACACTGAAGGCAAAAAATAAAAAGCAGGAATGATAAGTTCACCATCCCTGCTTTTACCCAAAGTACCAATAAATTTGTCCTAAATATCAGGCGCGCTTAATGATTATCACAGTAACCATTCGATTGCCGATATCGAGAGCCTCTTTGAGCCCTTCTTCTCCACTTCCGGTATAGACATCGATTCTTTTTCCTTTGATGTCTCCACCGGTATCTTCTGCGACTGCATACAATTCCAATTCTGGAATATATACTTCTGTACCAGTAGGAATAACCCTTGGATCAGTTTCCCGAGCTAGTTTTTCCGCCACCATTTCTTTTCATGTCGCCACGAAAACTTTTGGTAGCGTATTTATTCTGGCCTTTGACTGGCGTGTAATAACCTGTGACCAGAACCCTGATTGCATCTCCTTCGGCAATCTTTTTCTTTGGTGGGGTACTTTTTTTCTCCTTTGAAGCGACGCTTCGCTTCGCTGAATAATTGTTATCCTTTTTGGCGTGAGCTATGCCCAAAAAACTAAATGATAACAATAAAAGTACTGTCAAAAAAATTGATTTTTTCAAAACATTCGTCTCCTTTGGCTTTTGGACATAAAAAAACGTCCTTATTGAAGGGGCGGTTTTTTATTGGTACCTTGACAGTATAGCAAATAAAAATAGCCCTGTCATTTAAATGATACGCACGAAAAATATTTTTCTTTCAAAAAATATTATTTTTTATTTTTTATCCTCACCTTTCATACATTCAAAAGCTTCATGATTGTTAAATTTTTGATTAAAATCCTTATACCAGCTATGCGGCGCGTTCATTTTGCTAGCCGCTTTAATAGGACACCAATACCGTTCAGTGCGCGCCGCAATTTCTACTGCATAAGCGAACAGTCCATTTATATAACTGCAGTATAGACAATGCACTTTTTGAACCACATTTAAATAATCCAAAAATTTTCTATCATAAATAATATATTCGCTTCTTCTAACTTTGGGGATTTTATACAGAGGAAAAGCCACTGCATGATAAATCGTAAGAAAAATATCCAAAATCACTGCTGGAACTATCATCACGAATATTTTTTGGAATAACATATTTCCAAACTGGGATGCGAAATCTTTTATTTTTTATTTTAATTTTTTTAAGAAAAACTATTTTCTTTTGAGAAAAATAGAAGCCATATTTTTTTGCCAAACGAGCATGCTCTTTTTTTAAAGCAATGTTAAGCGCCTCCATCTTTTCTAAAATTCTTTTAATTTTTGAATCCATAATAATTGTAATTATTTTTTATTAAACACACATTTTTTATTATATACTAAAAAAGTAGCAGTTTCCATAAAAAACGAGTGGCTTGATGAACTCACCAAGCCACTCAATCTGAAGCCCCAACTATTTTCTTTATTGGAAAATTACAAAAATAGTCATCAAAAAAAGAGGGAGTCCGCCATATCGGATAGTTTTTTTCATATCCTTTTTGAGGCCTCGCTCAGAGAAAAACTCTACATTCATCCAAAGTATGCAGCCTAAAAAAATAATCAAAGACAACGCAAAAAGCTTTTTTTCCAAAAACATAATTCATTCCCCCATGATTTTGTTTTGGTAGAAAAATTATCACTCCTCTCTTCTTGCCACTAAAGGAACCATTTAAGAGATTAACATCTCGAAGTTAAGCGGTCAATGCAGATTGATATGCTTATTAACTATCGCTAGCACTTTATGCTTTTGTCAAAATAATCTATACTAATATTATGCTAAATTTAAAAACCCCTATTGATAAAACTTTTCATATAAAGCCCGCTCAGGCCGAAAAGTTAAAGAAACTAGGCATCACTGCGGTGGGTGATTTTTTGTTTCATTTTCCGGCCCGCTATGATGACCTTTCTAATTTGGTAAGCATTTCAGAAATAATTCCTGAGCAAAGCGCCACAGTCAGTGGAGAAATCATCAAATTTGCCCTCAAGCGAAGCTGGCACAAAAAAATTAGCATCATTGAAATTCAACTCAGAGACGAAACTGGAATTATCCGCGCCACCTGGTTTAATCAAAAGTATTTAATTGATGTTTTTAGCAAAAATAAATTCATTCGTCTCAGTGGCAAAGCCAAATTGGACAAAAACGGTTTTTATTTTTCCAATCCAATTTGGGAAGTGGCTGATAAAAATCCTAATCACACAGGCAGAATTGTCCCCATCTATCCCGAGACTAGAGGCATAACTTCTAAATGGCTCCGCTGGCAAATCGAAACTATTTTCAAAAATGATTTTGACATTGTCGACCCGCTTCCTGTTGAGATATTAAAAAAATATCACCTCCCGACTCTCAAAAAAGCTCTTTATGACGTTCATTTTCCCCGCTCAGAAAATTCTTATCTAGTAGCACAAAAAAGATTTGCTTTTTTTGATATGTTTTTAATTCAACTCAGAGCCCTCCAAATAAAAAAACAACTCAAAAAAGAAAGTGCCCAAGAATTAGAATTTCCAACCGAGAAGATAAAAAAATTCCTAGCTTCCCTGCCTTTTAGTTTAACAAATGATCAAAAAAAAGCTTTTACTGAAATTAAAAAAGATTTAACCAAAAAACACCCCATGAATCGTCTTTTAAACGGAGATGTTGGTTCAGGAAAAACAATAGTAGCGATACTAGCGGCACTCCAAACATCAACCAATGGTTTTCAAGCCGCTATTATGGCGCCAACGGAAGTTTTAGCTTATCAACACTTTGAAAATTTTAGCAAACTACTTGCTGATTTTGATATTTCCATAGGATTATTGACTAATTCGTATAAGTTGGTTTATGGTTCACGGTCAACAGTTCACGGTAGAGAAGGAAAAGTCATCGGTCATCGGTCATTGGTTTCATTAAAGAATTCAAAATTGATTCAAAATTCAAAATTAGAAATTGAAAATTATTCTACAGCAAAAATTTCACGTGAAACAATGTTGGAAGAAATTAAGGTTGGTAATATAGACATAGTAATTGGCACGCATGCAATTATTCAAAAAGATATTCGTTTCAAGAATTTAGCTCTTATTATTATTGACGAGCAACACAGATTTGGCGTCATGCAACGCAGTTATCTCCAACAAAAAATTACAGAGATTAATGACGGTTTACCCGATAAAATTCCCCATCTGCTAAGTATGACCGCCACCCCTATCCCTCGCACTATTTCTATGACTCTTTTGGGAAGTTTGGATGTTTCACTCATCACTGAAATGCCTAAAAACAGAAAACCGATAATCACTAAAGTAATTTTGCCCGATAAGCAAAATGAAGTTTATAATTTCATCCGCCAGGAAATTAAAAATGGCCGTCAAGCTTTTGTGATATTTCCTCTGGTTGAAGAATCAGAAAAACTAGCCGAAGTAAAAGCGGCCGTTACTGAGCACGCACGGCTTTTGCGCGATGTATTTCCTGAATTTAAATTGGGACTTTTGCACGGACGGATGAAAAGCAAGGAAAAAGAAGAAATAATGTTAAATTTTAAGAACAAAAAAACCGATATCTTGGTTTCCACTTCTGTTATCGAAGTGGGCATCGATATTCCCAATGCTACCGTCATGATAGTTGAAGAAGCTTATCGTTTTGGGCTTTCGCAGCTACATCAATTTCGTGGCCGAGTCGGAAGAGGAGAATTTCAATCTTACTGCTTTTTATTTGCCAAAAATTCCACTACCCGTCTGCGCATCTTGGAAAAATATACCGATGGATTTAAGGTAGCTCAAGAAGATTTGGAAATCCGCGGTCCGGGAGATTTTTTGGGAAATCGCCAATCGGGCCTTGCTGACAGTACGATGCAAAACATCACTAACATCAAAATGATTAAATGCGCTTACGAAGAAGCGCGCGAAATTATCAATCATGACGTTGCTTTAAAAAATAATCTTTTACTCAAAGAAGAGCTAGAAAAAATGAATCGAAATATTCATTTGGAATAGCAATCAATTTAAAATTTTCAGTTTTCAATTTACAATAAATTTTAAATAACTAAATGCTAAACATTACAAACTAAGATTCATGATGAAAAAAATAAATCAAATTATTAATTGCTGAGCACAAAAATTAGAGGGATATGCTTCGCTGAGCATATCCCTCTCTTTTGACTTCAATTTATTATCCTACTAGGTAGCGGGCACAATATTTATTGCTATTGCAATATTTAATTGATTGTAAACACCCTTTGAGCAGTAGCCGACAAGTTTCAAGACCAATTGCTTGTCGTTGGAGAGATAGTTATTTGGTTGCACTTCAAATCTTTCTCCTCCATTAAATACCACCTGTCCACAGCAGGGACAACAATAATTGATCCCAGTAATTTCGATTATTTCTTCTTTCAAATATTCGCCTTCTTCGTGCAAGCCGACAATCACAACAACTTTCCCTTCTTTTATTTCTTTTGTTGCTGAGAGTCTCAAATCTCTTCCATTAAATTTAAATTCCATCCCCATTCTCCCTTTCTTACACTCAATATGAATAAAAAAATAAACAAATCACATCTGTTTATGTGATTTTATAATATTAGCATAATAATAGGTTTAATCAAGCTCAGCCATAAAATTCTCATAAAAATCATAATCCAGTCATCAATTTTTATGTCTTTTAGAAACTTGAGACCAAATGATATTCAAACGCGCAAGTCCTGTCTATATTGAAATGTTAATATATTAATATGCTAACGTGCTAATATGCTTAGATAATCTTCTATATATTTATCTTCTTCAATTTCCTCCGCAATTCTCGATAATCCGGAACAATCTCCGAAACCAAAAACCAAAATTTCTTAGAGTGGTTTAATTGATCCAGATGACAAAGTTCATGCACAATCACATAGTCCATGATTTCCACCGGCAAATAAATTAATTTATAATTAAAATTAAGATTGCCATCTCTAGTGCAACTCCCCCATCTCGTCCTTTGGGAACGGATTGCGATGCGATTAAATTTAAAACCATAAAGATCACTGAAATAATTTGCCCTATTCGCAATTATCTTTCGCGCCTTTTCTTTTTCCTTTCTATATTCTTTTTTACCCATAGCTGGGCGTACTTGCGGAGTTGTTTTTTTAAACTCATCTAATTTTTCAATTATCCAGTTGATTCTTTCTTGGACGAATTTTTCCGCTATTTTTAAACTTACTCTACTAGGAATAGAAACTGAAATTTTCAAGCGGGAATTTTTTTCACAGCCTATTTCATCATCAAAACAAGGCCTAATACTTAACCTTAGATTTTTCGATAATTTATATTTTTTTATCTGATAGTTTATTTCTCTGCCAGATATTTGTATTTCTTTTTGCATAAAAAACATTTTAGCTCCGCCAGCTGGCGGATTAGCACGTTAGCATATTAACATTTTAACAATTTTATTTTTTGTGTCATTTCGACTAAATAAATTTTGTACTCAAAATTTATGCATGGAGAAATCTCAAATAAACCAAAAGTTCAGATCTCTAGACTTCACTATCGTTACGCTCGAGATGACAAAACTAAAATTTCCCAAATCATAAATCCTAAATCGTATATCTTCTATATTTTACCATAAAAAATAAAACCTCGATTCATAAGTTACGAGGTTTATTTTGCCAAACATCTAAAAGTCAAAACTAATCTTCAGTTGTAGCAGACTCTTCATTGGAATATTCAGAAAATCCTTTATCCTTACTTTTCTTTACCAATGCCTTAATGCTATATTCAGTATCTTTGGACAAATTATCAATCGTAATCTCTGCTTTTCCGTTTTTATTTAAAGTCTTAGTAAAAGTTCTGGTTTCAGTTTTATCAGTATCTTTGTTTTCTATCTTAACTTTAATTATCGTCTTCTTTTTCTTTAATTTAGTTGACGTTACGTCCAAAACCATAGTCGAGCTAGTTTCATCTTTAATACTCAATGCGGGATTATAATCAAAAGTTCCTTCGGCATTAACCGACACCTCACTGGAATAATCTGAATAATCTCTATCTGATGATTTTTTTATAGCTACGCTAAAAGAATATGCATTATCCTTAGCTAAACCGTCAACTTTAATATCTACTTTCCCGCTTTTATTTAAAGTTTTTTCGAAAATTTTAGTGTCATCGTCGTCGGCATCGATTTTTTCAATTTTTATTTTAACTTTTACATCTTTTTTCTTTAAATTAGTCGAAACTATCTGCAAAGTAACATAGGTATCGGCTGATTTTTTAATCTTCACTGTTGGGGTATAGCTTACACTTGTTGCATTGGCGCCAAAAGAGAAGCCCAAAGCTAAAGAAAATATTAAACTCATTAGGATTATTTTTTTCATAGTTGCTTGCATATTTTTTATTTTTTTACAATATTATTATTTGATTCGAGACTACATTATTATAATTTATTTTTCAGAAATTAACAAATTAAACTGGCTTGAATTCAAGAAACAATGCGCTTTTATCTATCTCCGAAATATTTTTCATAATATTTCAACGTTATCCACATAATTACAGGTGGCAAAATAGTTAATTGCAAAACTGGAGTTAATCCGATATTAAAAAGCGGAATAATCGGCATCCAATCATTATAAACCCAGCGGCCGGATTTCAGCGCAAAGTTTTCAACTATTACCGCTAGACAAAAACCTAGGGAAACTAAAAACATATAAGGATATTTTCTTTTGAGCAAAAACCATCGGTTATTTTTAAAAACAAAAAATCCGCTTAAATACATTATCGCAATCAATAACACATCTCCCAAGCTAGCTTTAATGTGCACGAAAATAAAATTGCTAAATCCAGAATAATGAGGAGTATACAAAAAAGAATGCGTCGCTTCCCAAATAAAATTCAAAGCAAAAATCGCTACGAAAATTATTAGAATCAAAAAAATTTTATTTTTCATAAGAGATTATGCCTTAAATTCTTATCTTATCTACTTTATATTTTACTCCAAAAAGATAAAAAAGATAAGAGCTGGTCTATCGGAAAATCCAATTATTATAATTGGCTTGCCTTAATCTATTTTTATTGATATCATTTTTATTGTGGTTTGCGTTTGATAAAAATTCAAACCCATGGAGAGGTGGCTGAGAGGCTGAAAGCGGCAGGTTGCTAACCTGTTATACGGGTAATACCGTATCGAGGGTTCGAATCCCTCCTTCTCCGCAGTGAACAAAGTGAATAAGGAGAAGAGAAAGCCAAGAGTTTGGCTTTCGTGAGGGTGAGAAAGTCGGAGCGATGTGCGAAGCACCGCGAGACGGGGTCGAAAAATTTTTACACCAGTAAAAATATTTGTGACCGAATCCCTCCTTCTCCGCCTTCGTCATGACGTAGCTTTAGCGAAGTCAGATTTCGCTAAAACTACATTATAACTACGGCGTGACGCAGTCCGCCAGGTAGCTACGCGTAAGCGAGATTCAGTTCGCAGTAGCAAAACCTACGACGTGACGCAGTCCGCTGTAGATATGCGAAAGCGAGTTCAATACATAAAACAAAAAAGTATGCATTATGTATATAGCATCAAATGTAAAGATGGCTATTATGTTGGGTGCACAGATAATCTTAAGGAAAGAATAAGTCGGCATCAAAAAGGATATGTGCCGGCAACTGCAAATCGTTTACCAATAGAGCTGGAATTTTATTTTGCAATTCAAAATAAATACAAAGCTTTTGAATTTGAAAAATATTTAAAGACTGGATCAGGGAGAGCATTTGTAAAAAAGCATTTTCTATAAAGAACTCACAAAATATGGGGTTCGAATCTTAAAGTGAGTCATTTTTAATTATGCTACAGGAAAAATAAATATTGACTTTAAAGTGCATTTAATTTAACATTATTTTAGTTATCCCACTTGGGTTTTAAATAAAAACCCTTAACAATCATACAGGGGGCATTATGAGTAACGCAAGCAGAATAAATCATGCAGTAAGAGCACTGAAGCAATCGGGATTTTATCCCGAGAATGAAAATTCTAGCCCTGGAGAAATAACTCCCGCTGTGGAAAAGGGATTCCAAGAATTCCTGGGGTGCAAGGACTTAGGGAAAGGGAAAATAAGGCCGGTTATCAATGCACTCAGAACTATTGAACCTCAGACTTTTCGTGGACTTACTAAGTCTTGCGATGTCATAACTGATACGGTGCGAACGGCTGTGAAAAATTTTCTTGAAGCACAGCTGAAAAAACATTCCGAAGTTGCCTGCCTGGAAACCGCATAGACCCAATCCACAAGTATCATCAAGGTGGCTCCCCTCTCATTGAGAGATGAGTCACTTTTTTAATTTACATCAATAATGAATAAAAATTGCATAATTACAAATATTTGTTAAACTATAGACATACTGGTTTTCAAATAGAATCCTCTTGCTCATTAAAAAATAAAAGAAAGAAAAATTAGATTTGGGTCAATGGGTCGATGCTGGTCAATCTCATTTTTTTAAGGAGGGGAAAATGGCTGCAGAAAATATCCAATACGTAGGTGAGGGAATAACTTTTGAAAATTTACCCACCAGAAAAGCTTCCCTAATCTGTCACGAAAAGTTCTCTAAATTAAGGAAGCGCACCCTGCAAAATGCGGTAGGTTTTTCAATTGTAAATCTCATTTTGGATGACAAAGGTTGCACAGTGACAATTCAACCTTTTACGATAGCATGAAACCCGCTCAAAATTGAGCGAGCACAAGCGGAAGATGTTTATCTAAACATCTTCCGCCCCAATTCTAATTTTTTATTTTTACCAAATAAAAAATCCCGAGAAAGCGTGTGCGCTTTCTAGGGATAAATCCGATAGTAGAAAAAATTATGAAATGTCGATAACTTTTTCAAATTTTCTTAAATAAATTATTTAAAATTAACTTAGCATCTTAGATTCCTCCACTTCTAATCTTCGAGTATGAAGATTCATTCGGCCCGCTTCGCAGTAGCTTTAGCGAGGCGAGTCGGAATGACAAACTAAGCAGCGAACAATTTAACAATATAACCATTTAGCAATTTCAACTTTGCACACTGGTATTATTTTTTCATAATTCTTAATTCATAATACTTGATACTTACCCCATTTCTGCTACACTAAGACCATGACTACTATAGCCGTAAACAAACGAGCTCATTTTGACTATACCCTCACCGATAAATATGAGGCGGGTTTAGTTTTGACTGGAGCGGAGGTAAAGTCAATTAAAACCGGACATCTCAGTCTCAAGGGAAGTTTCGTAACTTTTAAGGGCAATGAACTTTATTTAACCAATGCGGACATCCCTTTTTATAAGTTTGCGGGCATCCCTATTAATTATGATCCAAGACATTCTCGGAAATTGTTACTCAAAAAATCTGAAATGTTAAAGGCTTGACACTTGTGCCTATTCGGGTTTATACTAAGAAAAGACTTATCAAGCTTGAGTTTGGTGTTGGTCGTGGTAAAAAAGAATACGACAAAAGAGAAGACATAAAAAAGAAGGACTCTGCGAAAAAAATGAAGAGACTTCTTCGTAATATAGGATAGATAGACATTCGCGCTAATGATATTTTTATGAAAAGTATTATAATCGGGGCTGTCTAGTTTCGACAGTTTGAACTTTAAAAGCTAAGCAAGTCGACTCAAGTAATAATAGTCGTAAAACCTGGTTACACGATTATAAGTGCAAACTTTATATCAAAGGCAAAGAACGCAATCGCTAACGCTTTTGCACCATCTTTCGCTTCTGCTGTAGCCTAAATTGCTCAGCCATCGAACTGCCTATTTCTAGTAAGCAGAGCTCGGTGTCAAACACTAGAATAGCCATCTATGTCTCCTTCGCGTAACTGGCAAAGCTAATTGAAGGATCGATCAATAAAGTTCGTTTGTCTTAAATGTATTGATTTAAACTTCTGTTGTTGCAAACAGAAAAAAGACAAAATAAACTTGTAGAAATGTTTTTCTAGCCAATTCTGGACGTGGGTTCAATTCCCACCAGCTCCACCGCGTAAAATCATGAGCTTTGGCGAGTAGATTTTACGCGATAGAAGATTTATTAAAAAACAATTAAGAAAATATTTACAATGCGAAGACGCCACGTAAAAAGAAAACCAATCCAAACAAAGCCTCGTTACAGAGTAAACGAGTATATTAGAACGCCGATTGTCTTCGTTATTGGTGAAAATAAAGAGCAGATTGGCGAGATGAACAACGTTGATGCAATTGCCCTAGCTAAGTCTAAAGGTTTAGATCTAGTCGAAGTTGCGCCCAACGCCAATCCACCTGTTTGTAAGATAGCTAATTTTGGAAAATTTCAATACAGCCAATCCAAACAAGACCGGTTAAATAAAGCTAAACAAAAAAAGACTGACGTAAAAGGTGTCCGCTTGGGCGTTCGAACTGATTCTCATGACTTAGAATTTAAAAAGAAACAAACGGAAAAATTCTTAAGCAAGGGAAACAAAGTTAAGATTGAATTGCGCTTAAGAGGTAGAGAAAAAGCCCATCAAGATCTAGCAGTTGCCGGTATTCGAAAGTTTGTTGCCACCATTGACATTCCTCATAAAATAGAAGAAGATATAAAAAGATTTCCGGGTGGATTTAATATCCTAATTGCCCCAGAATAAATAACTAAAACAATTTAACATATAAACATTTAAACATATAAACAAGTCTGTAATTGAATTTATTTTAAAAGTAAATCATTGCTAATCCGCCTCCGACCAGTTGGCGGATGGCGGAGCTTATATGCTAAGATGGAAAAGTAAAAAATCTCTGATAAAGAAAATCAAAGTAACGGCTGGTAAAAAGGTTTTAAGAAGATACACTAAACAAAATCATTTTAATAGCAAACAAACCGGTAGTTTTAAGCGAAAGAAGCGATCTGATGTAGAAATCGTCGGGCAAGAAGCTAAAAATATTTTAAAAGCCCTAGTATAAAACATATTAACATATCAACTTTTTAACATATAAACAATTTTAGTTGATTTATCTAAAAAATAAATCATTGCTAATCCGCCATCTGGCGGAGTTAATATGCTAAGATGTTAAAGTTTCCGCCAATAAACGAAGAAAGAATGTTCTATCCATGACCAAGGGTTTTAAGTGGAGAAGAAAATCTAATTTTATCGCTGCCAAGGAAGCTCTCTTGAAAGCGGGCAAATATGCTTATCGAGACAGACGAACTAAAAAACGAACTATGCGCGCCCTTTGGATTATCAGGCTAAACAATGCTGTTAGGCAATTTGAATTATCTTATAGTAAATTTATCGATGTTCTAAAAGGTAAAAATATCGAGCTAGATAGAAAAGTTTTATCTCAAATGGCTCTCGAAAATCCTGAAGTATTTGGAAAATTTATGGAAGAGGTGAAGAAATAGAAAATCATAGAGCATGGAACATATATCATAAAACATAGATCATAGAGCACGGAAACATGTATCATGAAGCATAGACCATAAAATATATAGCAAAAAATATCCTAGCAATAGGATGTTTTTTTATCCTTTTCCCTCCCCATTTTTAAGGGGGAGCCTGCCTGCCGGTAGGCAGGGTTGGGAGGGGGTTTTGTATTTAATTTATCTTCGTAGGAACAGAGCATCGCTCTGTTCGAGCACTGCTCTGTTTTATTTGCATGAAATGAAACTTGGCACAGGGATTTGCCATCGCACCTATAAAATATACTCTATTTACACGGTAGAAACACGCCGTGGCGCGTTCCCTATGAATATTCTTATTTCACAGGAACTTTTGGTCTGTTTTTTACCACCTCGTTAAGAGTAGCTTGATTTGCCTCAGCAGCTTTTTGAATTTTTTCCATATCCTGAGCAGTT
>LBQR01000007.1 GCA_000990945.1 Candidatus Moranbacteria bacterium GW2011_GWF2_35_54 | reverse complement strand
GATGCGATGGGAAAAATGAATTCATCTATCCGCCTTCGTTAAACCTGCTTGCCGGCAGGCAGGACTATGGCGAGACAAGCAAAAATTCACTTTCCCAATCACATCTTTTCTCCAAAATTTAAAGGTACTTAATAAATTGACATTATCAATAATCTTTCTTTATGTCAATAAGCCAACATAGCATACTATTGAAATCTTGTCAAGACCTTGGGCACAATTTTCTCTATTTTTAACTCGGAATTCACGATTTATGGCGTGTTTATTGGGATTTATTAGAAAATTTTGAATTTCAAATTTCGAATTTTGAATCAATTTTGAATATCTAAATCTCAAACTTACTAGAGATTGCCACGCAATTTTTGAGCACAAAAATTACTCGCAATGACAGCACCTTATAAACTTTATAAACCTTAAAAACTTTACAAACTCATGTCTTATTCCTCATTCATAATTCTTAATTCTTAATTCGTCAATTTCATTGCGCTTTTCTCTCCACTCTGCTAAAATAAGGATAACTTGTTCGTGCATCTTTTCGTTTAACTAATTAATAAGTTTAGTACGCGGTCGAAGCAAGATAGTAAAATACAACAATTTAACTACTTTATAATTAATTTTATAAATAGTTGAGAGCAAATATGGCAAAGAAATTATACGTTGGAAATCTTCCTTATACACTTAAGGATGCAGACTTAAATCAACTTTTCACACAAGCCGGAACAGTGGAATCAGCCGTTGTCATCAATGATAAAGCGACTGGTCGAAGCAAAGGTTTTGGATTCGTTGAAATGTCTACTGATGAAGAAGCTACAAAAGCTATCGAAATGTTTGATGGCCAAGAGCTAGAAGGAAGAAAACTAACAGTTAACGAAGCTCGTCCAATGCAACCACGAGAAGATCGCGGTGGTTTCAGAGGAGGAAATAGGTTCTAATTTATTTTAGAAACTTCAAAAAAACATTCACCCTTGCGGTGAATGTTTTTTGTTTTTAATAAAAAATACTTTCCAGGTGCCTGATTTCCAAAACATCTTGAGCATTTTCATCAAATAAAATGCTTACTGCATCAAAACGATAAGCACTCTCCCAAAGATTATTTCCCTTGATATAAGCTTGAGCAATTTTTTGCAGTTTATATAGTTTATCTCTGGTAATATTTTCCTCTGGCAAGACAACTCTCCCTGCCTTGGCAATTCTCGATTTAACTTCCACAAAAATTATTTGTTCATCTTTTTTGGCAATAATATCAATTTCGCCCAATCTTCTTCCTTTTTTATTTTGATAATTAAATTCAATAATCTTATACCCTTTTTTCCTAAGATATTCACCAGCTATCTCTTCGCCAATACTTCCAATTTTTTTATCTTTATTTTTATTCCAAAACATAATAGCATGTTAACATTTTAACATTAAAACAAATATCTCACGCATGTCATCTCGACTAAATAAATTTTTGTACTCGGAAATTTATGCACGGAGAGATCTCCGCGCTCTTATCATATTTTCATGTTATATATTAGATTTCTCCACTTCTAAATTTATGAGTACATAAATTTATTCGGCCCGCTTCGCAGTAGCTTTAGCGAGGCGAGTCGAAATGACATAAAATAAAATTTCCTATGAACTAATTAACTAATAACTAATTAACTATTTTCCAATTCCCTCAACTCACTAATCAATTCTTTTTCTCTTCGGCTTAATTTCTTTGGTACAATTACTCTTATCTTTACCAAATGATGTCCTCGTCCACCACCTCGCAAAAATGGCACTCCCATATGACGAATTCTAAATATTTCTCCGTTTTGAGTACCTGCTGGAATTTTCATGGAAACTTTTCCCTCTACTGTTTCAACTTCAATTTTATCTCCCAATGTTGCTTGAGCAAATGAAATTTTTTCTTCTGAAATTATGTTGTTTTCTTCGTCACAAATAAATTTATTATCCCGGCGCACATGAATATTGATAAATAAATCACCGCTAGGCGCGCCGAATTTTCCTGCCTCACCCTCGCCTCGCATAGAAATAGTTTGCCCATCACTTATCCCGGCAGGAACTTCCACAATAATATTTTTCTCCTCTTTATGAACTCCTTCACCTTGGCATCTTTTACACTTTTGAGAAAAAAATTTTCCTTTCCCTCTGCATCTATCGCACACTGTCTCTTGGGCGATATTTCCCAAAATAGTCCGAATAGATTTTCTTATTCTTCCTGAACCATGGCAATCTGGACAAGTTTCTTCTTTGGATCCTGGTGCTCCTCCGCTTCCGCCACATTCGTTGCAAATCGAATTTTTATACAATCTGATTTCTTTCTTCACTCCCTGCACCATATCTGCGAAAGTTATTTCTATATCAGCTTGGATATCTCTGCCCGCTTCTTGACGAGCTCCTCCAGATCTACTCCCAAAAATATCCGAAAACACATCTTCCCAACCACTTGTTCCAGAAAATCCGCCAAAACCACCTTGTCCAAAACCAGAAAATCCTTCAAACCCTCCACTGCCTCCAGCCCCATTAAAAGTTTGCCCAAATTGGTCATATTGGGCTCTTTTAGTCTTATCAGATAAAACTTGATAAGCTTCATTGATTTCTTTAAATTTATCCTCATCTCCACCTTCTTTATCTGGATGATGTTTATGTGCTAATTTTCGATAAGCTTTTTTTATTTCCTCCTCAGAAGCGCCTTTTTCTATGCCTAAAGTTTTATAATAATCGGACATAATTTCAAATAATTTAATGTTTTTTAATTTCTATAACAATTTAACACAAAATAAAAAAATTAGCAATCTCTCTACGAGAGTGCTAAAATTATTTCTCCACTTTAATTAAAAATTAAATGTCTCCACGGCTAATCAATGGTACAAATGTAAAACCGGAATATTCTTCTTCATAAAAATCATTCTCTCCTCGTTTCTCGACATAATGCAAATAATTATGCACGGGAATTACCATTTTTCCGCCTATTTTTAATTGATTTTTCAATTCTTGAGGAACTTCACTGGCTGAAGCTGAGACCAATATTCTGTCATAAGGCGCCCTAGGCGCATAACCCAAACTGCCGTCAATATTGTAGAACTCCGCCACTTCTTTATTGATTTTTTTTACCTTGCGAATGTTTTTTCTACCGAAATCACACAGTTCTTTAATCCTCTCTAGAGATATAACTTTTCCTTTTTCACCAACGATATAAGAAAGCAGCGCAGTAGTCCAGCCTGATCCGCTGCCGATATCCAATATTTTTTGGTTTTCTTGCGGATCTAATAATTCCATCATTATAGCCACCGTTGTGGGTTGAGAGATTGTCTGCCCATAACCAATCGGCAAAGGAATGTCCGCACTAGCACTCAATTCCAACTCTGGCAACACGAAATCGACTCTGTCAATATTAGCAAATGCTTCTATTATAGAAGTTGTCCGCAAATAACCATCTTTCATTAAATTATTGGTCAATCTATTCATAGATATATTTTTTTAAAAAAACAAATTGATTTACGCACCGATTACCTGAACCAAAACGTCTCTCTTTCTGCCTCCATCGAATTCTACTACAAAAATATTTTGCCTGCTACCTATCATCATCTTTCCTTTTAAAACAGGAATTGTTTCACTGACTCCCAACAAAATTGATTTGGCGTGAGAATGTCCATTGCTTCGTCCATCCGATCTAACAGCATTGTTTCGCAATTCAAATAAATCATGTGAATAGTGATCCTCCACCGGAACCAATCGATACAAAACTCGCATAAAATCTTGCATTAGCATCGATTCATTGTGGTTGATAGCTAACCCCATTGTAGTATGAGGGCAAAAAATAGTTACTTGTCCTTCTCTGATGCCGGAATTATCAATAGCTTCTTGGACTTTATCAGTAATATCCATAAATTCAATTTGAGTCTTGCTTTCTAAATTTATTTTTGTATTGTGTATTTTCATATTTTCTCGCCTCCCATTAAATAGTGCAGATTACCGCAATTTAACGGGATAAACCGTTAAATTTGTTCTATCTAATTGGAAGTTATTTTAATTATTATTTAAATTATCTCTTAGCGCTTTAGCCGCTTCTTCAGGCTGAATCATTGAAATCTCAATACCAGTTTCTAATTCAAACCCAGCCCAAGTAGAAGTGTGTGGCAAAATTTCAATATGCCAATGATAGTGGCGATAATCTTTGCCATCGCAAGGTGAAGTGTGAATATAGAAATTATATGGAGGGTTATTAATTGTTTTTTTTATCGCACTCAAAGAATTTTTGAGAACTTCAGCTAATTTAATTTTTTCTTCATCAGTTATTCTCTCGAAATAGGGATTGTGTTTTTTGGGCATAATCCAAATTTCGAAAGCACTCCTGCTTGCAAAAGGACAAAAGGCAATGAAGGTATCATTTTCGCAAACCATTCTCTTTCTACTGGCATCTTCATATTCTACCATTTCACAATAAACACATTTTCTTAAACTCTTAAAATATAATTCGGCTCCGTCTAACTCTTGCTTTATATAGGGCGATATAACAGGGATAGCAATTAATTGGGAATGCGGATGAGCAATTGATGCGCCTGCCTCTTTTCCAAAATTATGAAATACCGTTATGTATTTAACACTCTTTTTTCTCATCAATTCCAAATATCTATCTTGAAAAGCATCAATGACTTCCGCCACTTCAATGATTTCCAAGTCGGGCAAATGTTTGAAATGATCTTTTGTAACAATTACTTCGTGGTAACCGGTGCCAGTCATAGCAAAATAAGGGCCTTCTTCTAAGGACCTGGGAACTCTCCCTCGAGAAAAAGCTGGATATTTATTTGGGAAAACTCGCAGACTCCAATCTCCATCACTCTTGGAATAAATTAAAATATCTTTTTCCTGGCCGCTCTTTGCGGGATCACAAAACAAGCAATCATCGATATCGGCATCGGTGCTTAATTCATGAGTGCTGTACTGGGCTTTTGAAAAATCCTCCGGTCGTTTAGCTCTGCCTGTAGCAATCACAACCCAATCACCAGTTATAATATCTTGTCGCAATTCTGATTCTGGTAATTGTTTTATTTCATCGTTTGGCACGTTGCCTTCGGATTCTTTTTTTATTTTTTCTTCTTCTGAGGAAATATTTATTTGCATTTTTGTTTTTACTTGCCCCGTTAAATTGCGGTAATCCGCATTATTTAACTAGGGTTATTCCCCTTATTAAATATCCATACTTAAAATGGGTGGTATTCAACTAAACTTTCTTCATCTCCTCTACTTTTTTCTCTAATTGATAAACTCCCTTTATCATATTCCATTTCACGCTAAATAAATCTTTAAATGTGCTAATATATCCACTTATACCCACCAAGCTATCGCCACTATCAATCCATTCTACTGGAACTTCTACAATTTTATAACCTAATTTCTTACCAATCATAAGCAATTCAAAATCAAGGCCCCATCTATTTACTGTAGTTCGTGGAACAATATCGCGAGTCGCTTCCTTGGTAAAAGCTTTAAATCCGCATTGGGTATCTTTCATTCCCCAAAGTCCGCCTACTATTTGAATTAAAAGATTGCCGGTATTACCCAGCCATTCTTTCCAGATTGGTTGGTGAACTTTAACATCAGACTCGACCTTATCTCTCGAGCCAATTACGATGTCGAAATTTTCATCTTTAAATTTCGGTAAGATTCTATCCAACATTTTTATTGGCGTAGCTCCATCCATATCGGTAAAAATAACTATTTCGCCAGTAGCTTTCACCATAGCCTCTCTAAGGGTAAAGCCTTTTCCTTTATTTTCTTTTCTATCTAAAACTATAACATTTTCTAAATGGCTAGCATGCTCCTTGGCTAATTGAGCAGTATTATCCGTTGGGCCATCTAAGGCAATTAATATTTCATAAGTTAGCGCCTTGCCTTTAAAATATTCTACGATTGATTCTAAATGTTCTTTCATCTTATCCTTTCTTACTTCTTCATTATACGTCGGTATCACTACTGATACATAGGGGTTATTGTTTTCCATTTCTTTGTATTTTTATTAAAAGTTAAACTAAAAAATTATTTTATAACTTAATTAAATTATACTACAAACTTATATCGGGCACAACATTCATTTGATTCAAGGAAACAAACTACAAGAAACAATTTCCAGACAAATCTCAAATAGCAAATCCAAAACATTTTTTACTATGTGATATTGTTATTTGGAGTTTGGAGTTTGTTTGTTTTCTTGTTTCTTGTATCTTGTATCTTGTATTTTGTATCCTTACTAATACATTTTTATTCTATACTACACAAAATCAATTTAATAATTTAAACATTTTTCTTTTTCAAAAATGCCTCGATAAATTCATCAATTTCACCATTTAAAACCGCCTCTGGGTTAGTGCTTTCAAAATCCGTGCGATGATCTTTGACTAATTTATAGGGATGAATTACGTAAGAGCGAATTTGACTTCCCCACTCGGCGCTCTGATGCTCTCCTTTAAGTTTTCTTTTTTCTAAATCTTGTTGCTCTAGGAATTTCTTATGTAGTTTAGCCAGCAATAATTTCATCGCGCGTTCTTTATTTTGTAATTGCGATCGCTCCGTCTGACAAGCCGCCACCGTATTAGTTGGCAGGTGAGTTATCCGCACGGCACTATCGGTAGTATTGACACTTTGTCCACCTGCTCCCGAAGATCTAAAGGTATCAATTTTCAAATCTTCAGTTTTTATTTGTACTTCCTTCAAACTCTCAATTACGGGCAAAATTTCCACCAAAGCAAATGATGTCTGTCTTAAATTATCCGAATTAAATGGAGACAAGCGTACTAAACGGTGTGTGCCGGCCTCCCCTTTTAATAGTCCGTAAGCATGTAACCCTTCTACCTCAAAAGTCGCACTTTTTATGCCAGCTTCCTGTCCTCGGGATTCATCAATTATTTTTGTTTTAAAATTCTTTATTTGAGCATAACGCAAATACATCCGAAGTAGCATCTCTGACCAATCTTGAGCATCCACTCCTCCCGCTCCCGCATGAATGGAAATAATTGCATTATTTTTATCGTATTCTTCACTCAACAATGCCGCCACTTCCAAATCTTTTAAATTTTTTTCTAAACTAATTATTTGCTCACTCAAATCTTTTTTTTCTTTTTCGCTGTCAACTACCTCCAGTATTTCCAAAAGATAATCAATCTGTTTAGAATTTTCCTCCACCTTTTTGACAATTTTTTTAAGAGTTTCTATCTCTTGCATCATTAAGTTAGCCTTTTCATGATTATCCCAAAAACCCTCTGCGTTTATTTCTATTTCAAATTCCTTAATTTTATTTTTTTTATCTTCTAAGTCAAAGACATTCCCGCAACATCGGGAGCTTAGATTTTATTTCTTCAAGTTTCTTTTTTAATTCAATCATTTTTATGACAGCTCCCGCAAATCTACAAATCTTTTACAAATTTACAAATATTATAGAGAATAAACATAGCTTCACATTTGTAGATTTGTAGTTGATTGGTAGATTCGTGGTAATTCTAAAATATAATTATGCGCCCATTGCAGTTCTAAATTCTTCTTGAGCAGCTTTCATCGCAACCTTAAAATCTTCAATAGCTTTTTTTACAGCTACCTTCCTTGTTTCTCTTAAAGTTTGAATCGCAATTTGAACTTTTTTTGCCTCGTTGGCCTTTGATTTATAGGCATCTCTAGCGATCTTGATGTCGTTTTTCAATTGAGTCATGACATTTTTCAGATCTTCGCTAGTGGCATCATCGCCACAAGAATTTTTGGCTTTACTAATAGCTGCCTCCACACTGACTTTAAATTCATTTCTCAACGTTCCCATAGAAGACTCCCTACTTTTAATAGCACTATCTATTCCCGCATTCATCGTTTGCTTAGCATTATCAATAGCCAGTCTTCTCGCCTCGATAGCTGCCTCAACTGTGGTTTTAAACTTTTCCACCACTGCTTTTTTTGTCGCGTCATCTCCAGCTTTCGCCTCTATTTCATTGTAGAAATTTTCTCGATTTTCATTCCTCATCGTTCTTCTCTCTTTTAAATCTGCCTCTCTCTTAATCCTATTTTCTTCCATCTCTTTTGTTTTAACCTCCATTCGCTCTTTTAGTTTAACCGCTCCTTCTTTTTCCATTTTTTCTTCCAATCGGGTCAATACATTTTCTATTCGACCACAAATTTTTTCTATTTTTTTATCCTCTGCAATTGCACTTCGCCCATCAATCCTACCTGCCCGATCCTCACCTATCGCCTGCGCTTTATTAAAAGAAATTCCCAAGGCTACAATTGCGACTAACAAACTTGCTGATTTTATTTTATTTTTCATAATTTAAATGTAGTTATTAAATAATATTTAGTAAACTTCACCCTCAATCGAATCAAAGCTATCTGCCTCATCAAAACTGGAATCATCCATAAAGGCATCCGCTAGGTCTTCAGCATCTTCTTCAAAATCGATATCGGCTTGAGTTAAGTCTATTTTTTCTTGTTTAACATTGTCTTCGGCCTTATTTCCTTTCAATTCAGAATTAGGTTTAGCGCTATTTGTCAAAGGCGAAACGCCTTCATTTGTGTTTAAAACATTTTTGGATATAACCAAAAACATTCCGCATAAAATAACCGCTACGGCGATAAATATCCACAGATACACATTTTTCTTCATATTTTTTTACCCCGTTAAATTGCGGTAATCCGCACTATTTAACTGGGGTTGCCCCCATTAAATAGTAGAAATTTAACTGAGTTTTATTTTTATTATTTAGCTAAATCCACTCAATTAAAGTTATTCTTATTTAACTGGGGGATTATTAATTGAATTAAATATACTATACCACAATTTGATTAAAAAAGGAAAGGGCCAGAGCATCATATTTGACTTAAACCCCTAATAGATATAGAATTTACTTGAGTTTTATAGGAATACAAATACTTATGATAAACCAAGTTGAAAACCTAAAAAAAGAATATTTAAATTTGCAAAACGAATTAAATTCTTCTGAAATATTAACCAATCCATCTAAAATGGCTACTTTAGGCAAACGTCAAGCAGAATTGGAAAAAACAATGACTCTTGTCAATCGCTTGGAATCTATCGAAAGCGAATTAAAAGAAAATGGGGAAATCATTAATTCGGGAGAAGATGAAGAAATGACCGCTATGGCTATTGAAGCCAATGTTGGTTTGCATAAAGAAAAAGAAGACTTAGAAAAAAAATTAGAATACAATCTTTTACCCAAAGATCCTAATGATTTTAAGGATGTTATTATTGAAATTCGAGGCGGTGCGGGCGGTGATGAAGCTAGTCTTTTTGCGGCTACTCTTTTTAAAATGTATTCACGTTACGCCGAAAATAATCGTTGGAAAATATCAGTTATCAGTTCAAACACCACAGAGATGGGCGGTTATAAAGAAATTATTTTTACGCTCTCTTCTTCGGATAATGAGAATCCTGTTTTTAGAAAAATGAAATATGAATCAGGCGTACACCGCGTGCAAAGAATTCCTGAAACTGAAAAATCCGGCCGCATTCATACCTCTACAATAACAGTAGCGGTCTTACCAGAGGCCGAAGAAATTGATATTAAAATTGATGCCAAAGATTTACGCATCGACACTTTTGCCTCATCGGGTCCGGGCGGTCAAAGTGTTAATACTACCATGAGCGCCGTGCGCATCACTCATCTTCCTACGGGCATTGTAGCCTCTTGCCAAGACGCCAAATCCCAGCATAAAAACAAAGATCAAGCTATGAAAGTTTTGCGTTCTCGAGTAGTCCAAGTCCAACTGGATGAAGAATCCAAAAAATTAGGCGATGCGCGCCTTAGCCAAATCGGCACTGGCGACCGCAGTGAAAAAATACGAACATACAACTTTCCCCAAGATAGAATTACAGACCACCGCATAAAAGTTTCTTGGAGTAATATGGAAGGTATTTTAAATGGAAATATAGATGAGATTATTCGAACTTTGCAGGAGGAGGATATTAGGAAGAAATTGGAAGTGAAAGCATAAAAACATTTCAGCATGTTAACATTAAAACAAGAAAAAATAATGTAAATAAATTTTGAATTTCAAATTTTGAATTTCGAGTCAAATCTTAATTTTTTAATTACTCAAACTTTAACCCGTTATTTCTTCATTACTTTAATAATTTTTTATAAATTGAATCATTGGAAATTCATTCAAAATTCAAAATTTGAAATTCAAAATTTTTTCAATTTTTAAAACCCCAAGCAGATACGTTCCCTGCTTGGGGTTTTGTTCTTCATCGTTTAAACGTGATCATTTAAGCTCTTGTCAGGAAATAATTTCAGGGCCTCCTTGATTCTTGTCTTTTTAGTTTCAAACATGTATATATTGCCACCCCCAACGCAATCATAAGCCCTCATGAACCAATTAGAATTCACAGCATCTCGAAGCTGAGTTGCGGCTTCTTTCCAATCGCGCATATCTTTTTGCAAAGATGCGCACTTAGTTTCATGAGCTTCAATGAGTCTGGATTTTTCTTCCTTAAGTCCATACTCATTAATTACTGACAGTTCAAGCTCCTTACTGAGGCTTGAGTTAGTTGCTTCCGCCCGGTCCAACATTTCCTGAAGATATTTGGCTTCATGCTCCAAGTGTGTACATCTTTGTTGGAGGTCAATCTGCTTTTGAGTTTCCTCGGCGGCGGCCATCACTTCTTCAACGCCAATCCGACCGGCAAGATAGTTAAGGCAAACATTGGGATTGCTAATGTAGTAAGAAACATCTTGTCTCGTTGCGTCAGTGGAAAAAACATTATCAATAATCCTCATCTCAATATTTCCATCCTTATCAACAACAGCAATCCTATCGACCGCAGTAGACTCCCATTGCCTCACGACAGATCTCTCTTCTTCTTGATGTTTATAGCACTTAATCTCAAGAATGAAAGAATATCTACCTAAAAAATGATTGTTCTTATTATCGTAACAGTCAGCCGTCACAATCAAAAGATTTTGGTAGTCTTTTTTTAATCCCGAGACTACAAATGAATCCGAAGATTCTTTGCCGCCGGTAATTTGCAAATCCGATAAACCCCTGCAAATTATTCGACTAATGCCTTTTGCACGAAAAGAAACCAAATTTTCTTTCTCATTTACTACAATATGATTACTCCATAACATAATTACACCTCCATGGTGTTTAAATTTTCCGGCCCAGCGGCCGCGAAGAACATTTGACCTCGGGCAGACCCGACGATCTAGAGCGTTTTTTATTAATCCCCGCCCCTACTAGGATTTTCTGATTAAGTGTGGTATAAAAATAACACACTCGTTCAGACTAATAATTTAAGCATATTTTATGGCATTCGTCAATAGTACAATAGAATCCGTCAAATCAAAATATCTTCATCACACCCCACCTGTCCTTCGGACACCTGCCTGCCGGCAGGCAGGTCTCCCTCCTCAGAGAGGGGGAGAGGATGTATTTGAGGGGGGATTTATTAATCCGCTTGATCTAGATCTTTTAATTGCGCATGTGATAAAAAAAGAACGCGAGTTTATTTTAATTCATCCGGAATATATATTAAACAAGAATCAAGAATTACGAATTAAGAATTATGTCCAGCGCAGGCTCAAAAACGAGCCTCTGGCGTATATTCTGGGAGAAAAGGAGTTTTATGGCTTAAACTTCAAAGTTAATCGCCACACCCTCATTCCACGCCCTGAAACGGAATTGATGGTGGAGATAGCGATGGAGTTCATAAAAACAAATGAACATGAAGGCATGGGAGCAAAGGAGCATGAGAACATTAAAACACTTTCTGTTTGTGTCATCCCGGAAGTTAGTATTTCCGAAAAAGCGAAGCGATTTCATGGAAATACAACTATCCGGGATCTCAAAGAAGAAAACAGATCCCGGATAAGTGATTTTTTAACTGCTCATTCTTCGCAGGAAAAATCTACTTCCTGGGATGACACTGCTGTAGTTGACGTCGGAACCGGAAGCGGAAACATTGTTATTTCTATTTTAAAAAATTTAATCATTGATTCGAAATTCGAAATTCGAAATTCGAAATTCTTTGGACTTGATTTTTCCGAGAACGCTTTAAAAATCGCCAAACAAAACGCCAAATTAAACAAAGTTAACAAAAATATAAAATTTCTCCATGGAAATTTATTGAGTCCCTTGAATCATAATTCAAGATTCAAGATTCATAATTCAAAAATATTGATTTTAGCTAATCTCCCCTACCTCTCCAAAGATATTTACGCTGCTTGCGCGCTTAATGTAAAAAAATACGAACCCAAATCCGCCCTTTATTCAGCTAACGACGGCCTCGCCCACTACGAAAAGCTTTTTTTTCAGATAAAAAAAATACTACAAAATACAAAATACAAAATACAAAATACAATTCTAATGGAAATTAGCCCCGAACAAAAAAAACCTCTCCCGCCACTTATAAAAAAATATTTCCCCCAAGCCAAAATAGAATTCAAAAAAGATCTCGCCGAAAAATGGAGAGTTTGTAAAATAGAAATAAAATAAGTAATTGATTATCAATAATCAATCATTAAAACAACACAGCTCCCCGCCAGCTAGTAGACTAACAATTCACTTTAAACCCTCCGATCATGTCATCTCGAGCTTGTCGAGAGATCTCAACCAACAATAAACTAAAGATTTCTCCACTTCTAAATTTTTGAGTACAAAAATTTATCCGGCCCGCTTCGCCGAGGCGAGTCGAAATGACATGCTGATTTCTTCATAATTTGTTAAATAAATAATAATGAATTAAATCAATATAACAATTTTAACTTTTAAAAAACATCCCAACTCATCGGGATGTTTTTTGACACATTTTTAAAAACTGTTGGTTAATGAAAATTATTTATTTTCCTCTACAGTTTTAACCTCGTCAATGGCAGTGGCTTGAACGCCTTCTTTGTTTTCTACGCCAAGTTCTCCATGCAACTGCGCCATTTTTAAATTTATCATTAATGAATACTGCCGGTGTTCCAGAGATGCCAAATTCACCAGCCTCTTTTAGGTCGCTTTCTATCTTATCTTTATATTTCTCATCCGTTAAACATTGAGTAAATTGAGCTGTATTCATTTTTAATTGTGAAGCATACCCCACAAACATTTTATTATCTTTTGATTCTCCCCAAATTTTTTGATTGGCAAAAAGTTTATCGCCATACTCTATGAATTTTCCTTGTTCGTTAGCACATTCAGCAGCCATAGCAGCTGCTTTGGCGCGAGGATGGATTGATTCTAGGGGCAAGTTCTTAAATACAAATTGAACTTTGTCTCCATAAGTCTTTACTACTTCATTCATTGTTTTTTGAAACATTTGGCAATATGGACATTGAAAATCTGAAAATTCAACCAACTTAACTTTAGCATCATCCGGTCCGAATTTTATTACATTTTCTCCGATAACTGGAGTTTGTAAATACTTGCCTACAGGCAATCCCGCTTTAGCTGAATCCATGAAGTACTTGCCATTTTTTTCGACAAAAATTGCTTGCGCTTGCCCAAAAAGTTCAGTGTCTTCAATCTCTTTTCCGAAAACAAACGCTGGCAATGATCTTATTTTAAAATCTTCAACCATTTTCTTTCCCTCTGCTGAAGAGTAATCTACTTTATTAGAAAGTATCGTAGGCATTACTTTTCTTAGAGAAAGCATGACCTCATCTACATTGCATTCTTCGCAACTTTCATCATTGATTACAGTAACATCAATCATTGGCTCAGAATAAGCTACCCAAGTTTTCCCATCTAATTGAAAGACATCTTTATTGTTAAGAATTTTTTGAGAAATTCCTCCGCCCTTGATCAGCTGAGAAAAATCAACAAACAAACTTCCTGCGAAAAGACCCGCCAATAAAATAACAAGGGAAATTAGGTTTTTCATTTTTTTGTCCCCGTTTTTGTTTTTTTCAAAATCAGCAACTTCACTTTCTTCAGCTATTTCAGTTTTATTCTCTTCGCTCATAAAAATTTTACTATTATCCAGGTGCCTGTCTGGCGACCGATATAGTAATTTTATTTAATTAAAATTATAATTTTCTAAATTAATTATTGTGCGCTTTCTGCGGGCACACCCTCTGCAGTTCCCGTCGCTTCCGGACTCTCTTGCTTCTTCTTGCTTTCTTCTATCATTTTTTTCTCTATCTCATCTAAGTTGTATTCCTGCGCTCCACCCTTCAATTTATAGTCACTGAAACCAATGCTAACTTTTTTTAGAGACTCTGCTTTCACCATTATGCCCAAAAGCAACCCAATAATAAAAATCAAAATAATTTCTGTATGATAATTTTTACTCTTTAACCCGTCAGTCGCGACTGACAAGTTTACTTTTTTATTGGCATCCACTTCACTGACTTGAGCCTCTTGAATATTGTTTTTTTCTTGATCTTCCATAGTTTTTTATATTAAGATTTATTCTCCTCAATATTTCATTAAAGTATATTAAGTATAACAACTACGGCAAATACTGCAATATTGACAAGGCTTTTACTTTATTGTATTGAAAATAACCTCGTTTACTGATAAATTCAACTAAAATGTCGAGTGTTTCTATCGGGCTATACATTACCAAAAGATGGTTGCTTGCTTGACAAATTTAATTTTTTAATTTTATATTTTTTTTAATCTATTGACAAAAAGCTTTAAATATGCAACTATTGATATAATCAAGTCGGAACTGTAAGAAAAGCAAAGTCGAGTTTTATCAAACAGTCCATATAGATTTGAAAATTAATCAACAAGCTTTATCTTACAAAAACGATGAACAAAGGAAAAATTGCTCGTCTTACTGATAAGGGATTTGGTTTTATATCTCAAGATGGAGAAGAGAAAGATTTATTCTTTCATGCTTCTGAATTACAAGGTGTAGAATTCAATGAACTTAAAGAAGGAGACGCCGTTACATTTGAAGTGAAAGAAGGTCCTAAGGGTCTTAACGCTACAAATGTTGCTTTAGCGTAATAACAACCAACTTTAAAACATCCCGGCTTTGTCGGGATGTTTTTTTGTTTACAGAGAATATGTAGCTACGCGATTTATCACGTTGCTATACGTAGTAAATTTATTATCTCGTCGCAGTCGCATTAAATTTTGCCTACTAGAATAGCAAGATTAGTTTTTTTATTTCGAAAAAATAGAAGCGGATATTAAGGGGTGAATTCCGTTTTTTCAAAACTCCATATTGTTTATTTTTTCAATAACAGTGGATTGTATATACATTTACCATTCGGAGAATAACAGGGCAATTGTTCTTCTAAGGGTAACTTTTCATTCTGAATAGCAACAACCTTAGTTAGCATGTCCTCCTGTTTATAAACAATCAGTAATCCTTTTTCATCTTTTCCAGCGTTTCTTGCTTCATATGGAACAACAATTCCATCAAATATCCAATAACCAAGAAATCTTTTTATAGCCAAGTCGCTTTCTTTTTCCGACATATGTGAAAAGCTTATTCCACCAGGATATTCGCGCCCATATTTAGAATCATTCTCATAATATTCTTCATCAAATTCAGAAAACTCTTCTATGTTGGGTTGTCTAAATATGCCAGGACTGTAGTATTTTTCCTTTATATCAATTTGTTCCAACACCTCATTTACAGGGGCGGAATCCTTTACAATAGCATTTATTAAATTTGGATATAATTTTTTGAAAAAAGAAGAGACAAGATAGACTCTATCCCAATCGTAAGCTACCCCATCTTTATAATAAAATAAGCCCTCATTTTTCCCAAACCCGATTCTGCCATGCCCTTGCTTAAGTAGTTCTTCATCTCTGTCCTCATCCTCCAACTCTCGTTTTACTCCGATTATGTTAAAATCTATATCCCTACCATGTCTGATATTAAAACCATCTGTGATTAGATTTGATAAACTATCAATATGTGTTCCGTATATTGCTAATCCGTCATCGTTTATCTTAAAATTTTCTATATTTTCAGCAGTTCGATTTCGTAGTCTATCAATTTATTCAGATTCTAATCGGGCCAAATTAAAATCAGAGTTCACATCGGAAAATAATCCCATTGCTTCCCGTTTTAGAATTTTATCCACAGCTTCTTTCTTAATGAAACCATTGGCGATATTAACAAAATCTTTTTTATGTTCTTCGGGGAGATCATCTACCTTTTTGTATTGTTTATTGAATAGGTTGAATAGCTCAGACATAGTATTTTAATAAATTTTTTTCTGCGGCCTTCCAAGAGCAGAAAAAACTCCTGCTTATTCTCTGTAGATTATTTAAAAAAATCAAACTTTCGTCGTGTTTAAAGCGTCAGACTTTGAATTAAAGCTAGATAAAAAATTTATTTAGTACAACTGGTGCTGTTTTAAACTTATCGCGTATTTTAATGGTTGTATTATGATTTGTTTTTGGGAATTTGCAAAATAAACAACTGCTTTTATTTGTCATTAAAACCAATTATTTTAAGCTCCTTATCATTTGGATTTGTCGCTATAAGTTTATTTATAATTTTAAAGATAACTTTAAAATTTTCCCCATTCTTTTTTTCCATTTTTTCCATCTTATCACGTAGCTCCTTGTGAGTAGACAGGAGCTTTCTCATTCTTGTAAACGTTCGCATAATTTGAATATTAACTTGAATAGCTCTATCGCTATTAAGTACGCTAGAAAGCATAGCCACGCCTTGTTCAGTAAAAACATAAGGAATGTATTTCAAATGCTGCCCACGTCCTTTTTTTAAGGTCACAATTTGTGACCTTAAAGATTCATTTTTTGAAGTCACAATCTGTGACTTCCAATTTAACATCTCTTCTTGACTGAGCTTGAACATAAAATCTTCTGGAAATCTTTTTATATTTCTCTTAACTGCTTGATTTAGCACTTTTGTTTCTACTTCATAAAGCACCGCTAAATCACGGTCGAAAATAACTTTTTCTCCGCGAATATAATATATTTTCCCAATTATTCTTTCGTCTGGAATAATAGCTATGGATTTTTTGTTTTTAATTTCGGGCATTTTTCTAATCAGTTAAATTAAGGTACTTTGCACTATTTAACTGGGATTATTTTTATTTTTTATAAGTTACTTTTAATATTTATATTATATTTTATTTTTTTACAGAACAAAAAAGCTCCGCTAAGTTATAATAGTTGTTTTTGCCTGGCTAATTTTGTTTTTCAAATCAGAAACATCTTCTTGACAAGCTTTCCACACTTCCTCCGCATCAACATAAGCGATGTCTCTGTTATCCATAAATATATATAGCGCTTTTCAAAATATTAATTCTGAAAGAAGGCTTCAGCGCTGTGCTTTTGACTAGGTCAACTTTTTTCCCCAAAGCATCTTCTAATGTATAATTCAGTCTAGCAAATTTAAAAAGACCAATTGGTTCGTCTAACTCCACCAAGATATCCACGTCACTATCTGGCCCAGCTTCTTTCCGCGCAACACTACCAAAAACGGCCGCGCGTTTTACGCCATATTTAATCAAAATAGGAGTGATTTTTTGCTTTATTTCTTCTATATTCATGATTTTATCCTAACATATTTCAAAAGTTAATACAATAATTTTTTATGTCAACGTTTTTTGAAATGACACACGAAAAAATGCTTTTTGCCAAAATGTTAAAATATTAGTTTGAATCTATTTCATCTCTTCGATAACCTCCAAAAACTTCTTGGCTGATTTTGTCCAAGAAAATTTCTGCACCTGCTTAAACCTATCCATCGAAAAACTTTCTGCAAAATCTTTATTTAACAAAAATTCCCGCGAGGCTAAAGCAATCTCATCCGGACGGTTAGCATCCACCATTACGCCTCCTTCGCCTACCGTTTCCACTAAAGAAGAATTATCAGCCGCTACCACCGGCACGCCACATTTCATCGCCTCCAAAGGGGGGATGCCGAAACCTTCAAAAAATGAAGGATACACAAACAGCGAAGCTAAATTATAGACATAAACTTTATCCTCATTTTCTATAAATTTAATCCATCGGATGTCTTGGCTATATTTAGAATTAATTATGCTTTTTTGAATTTCTTTCGATTTCCAGCCGTTGGAACCGGCAATAACCAGTTTATATCTGTCCAAAGTCTTATTTTTTTCGTCACGCAAAATTTCATAGGCCTGCACAATGCCGATGATATTTTTCCGCGGTTCGAATGTTCCCAAAAAAAGAACAAAATTAAAAGGAAGTTTATATCTATTTTTCACCTCTAATAATTTTGGATTGTTTCTATCAATCTTGGTAAACTCATCGGAGATACCATTATAGATAACTTCTATCTTTTTAGGATCAATTTTATAAAAAACCGCCAAATCATCCCGCGTAGAATCGGAGATAGCCAAAACTTTAGAGGCTTTTTTGATTAATTTCTTGGGATTAATAAAAACATGCCAAAGCCTTCTTTTGAATGAAAAAGATTCCGGAAAATATTCGAAAGAAAGATCGTGAATTGTTAAAATCAATTTGCTCTCCGGAGAAAGCGCGATAAAATTCAAATTGGGCATAAAAAAAATATCTACTCCTCCCAGAAGCTTATCTATTTTGGGCCAGTTCAAATACCACAAAAACAAATTCAATATTTTATTGGGAAAATGAAACATCTTTATTTCTACATTTTTATATTTTTTTATCCAATCCAAATCTATTCCTGGTTTTTTCCAAGAATTTAAAAAAAGAACGTACTCATGTTTAGTACCCTCCTTGAAAATTTTATCTAAAAGATTAATACTATATTCTTCTACCCCAGTCCTCCTCCCCTCGGATAGACACCTGATGTCTATGCCTATTTTCATATATGAAATAATTATTTTAATTTGAATTACAAGATGCTTCAAACCCCTCCCCAACCCTCCCCTTGCTAAGGGGAGGGGAACTGAAAATTTACTTTAGGTAGTGCTTTATCAAAACTGCCCAAAATCCCAAAAATAATCCTGCTACCAAAAGTATCATTGTTAATTTTCCCAGAGACACTCCATAATTATCCACTATCGGATAGCTAACTAAAACTTTAAACCATTGCGGATTTTTTTGTTCTGAATTTAGCTCTGAAACTTTATCGTTTAGAACTCTGTCAATCGCCCTGGTAACTTTTTCAGCCTCATCTTTGTCTAACAAAACAAAAGAAACTCTAATCATTTGCGAAGATAGCCGCTCTGCTTTTAATTTCTCAAATTTAACGCCCTTTGTTTCCTTGGATATTTCATTTTTTATAACTTCAGATCCGATCCAGCGCACCACCGTATCGGCAAATCGCTCATCCGCTTGCAATCGATAAAATTCATCATAACGATAATCAGACGTATCTTTTTGGTAGCCAGTGCGAGTTATGTTTAAATCCGCTTCAATGCTATACTTATCTTTTAATACTAACTGCGCAATCAATCCCGAAGCCAAAACTAAGCCCACTGTCATAAGAAAAATGCCGTAATTATCTTTAAATATTTTTATATATTCTTTTAATTCCATAATATTTCAATACTTCATGAACTTTAAAACTTTACGAACTTGCAACTTCTCCTTCCTATTTATCTTTCGGCGTTACCCAAAACTCGGTAAAATATTTTTTAATTAAAATTCTAGTTTGCGAATCAATCGCCGGCATCGCTCCTAACGTAGGCGCAATTACTGGAATTAGCAACCATTGAAAAAACATATTCAAATATTTCCAGCGAGAATATCTAACCGGTCGCTCTGGCATCAAAATGAAGCTCAGTGACATTGATATCACTAATCCTAGCATCGCCAAACTCATCAAGCCCCTGGTGATGAAGGGAAGATTGTGCGCCAAGACACTTTCATTGAATTCGCTTCCGCCGAAAATCAGAGGCATCCATCCCAGGAAAGCCAAAATAAAAGGAGCTGTGGCCCAAGAATGATGGCCTTCCAGCATTTCAAAGACAATATGAAGTTTCTTGGAAAGTTTGATTTTTTTATTTTTCCAAATAGCACGCATTATAATGGGGAAATTTTCAATTCCATAGGCCCAGCGGCGCTTTTGAAAATATTGATTTTTGATTGTCTGCCAATAGGTCTTGGCTAATACTGCGTCCAAAGAAATGGGCAAATAAATCGGAGTAACTTGATAATCGCCGTCATAATAAGAAAAACATTTCCAATAAATTATAGAATCTTCACTAATCATATTGACTGGCCAGAAATCAACATTAACCAAGGTCGCAAATGGTTCGCTGTGCGATGAAAATGTAACCATTTCTTTTCTAGTACTTTGAAACATATGCCAAAATGATGAACTAGTCACAATTACGCGCACGAAAGCATTGGTATCCCACAAATTATTATGATACATCGGAATCGGCTGATAAGACCGCTGCAATCGCTTAGGATCAATTATATAGTTGTAAGTAAGGGCGGCAAAATACTCTCTATGACAGACACTATCACAATCAAAATTTGAAAAAATTACTTTTTCCAAATCGACTTTTTTTTCTTCCAGATACTTTTTGAGCTCTCTGGCTGCAAAGGTAGCGTTAGAAGCTTTACATTTCATTTCCCCCTCCGCTACGATATGGGTAGTAACAAGAAAATCGCAAAAAACACCCTCGAATTTATTTTTCAGATAATTCACTTTCTCCAATCTCGCTTCCGCTTTTTCACGTTCTTCGGTGGCCAACAATATTATTATCTGTTTATTGGGGAAATTACTGTTTTCTATGGCTTTTATAGTAGGCTCGATAACACTGGCTGGCTCGCCTGCCGTAGGGAGCATTACTACATGAATAATTTTTCTCCAGTCCAATATCTCTGCTTCCTTTCCTTTTAATTTAGCTACTTCTTTGCATTCCAATTTCAATAATTTTATCTCATTTTTTATTTTTCTTTTTTCAAAAAAAGACATATTTTCCGATAAAACTTGCTTCAATTTATCTATTTTATCTTTTAAGATTTCTATATATTTTTCAGGGTTGCTGATATTTTGGCACCTCCTCCACCAATCAGTGTTTTTTCCCCTAACTAATTTTCGGTAAGCCGACACTGAGTAGGTCGATATAAAAATTGTCCTATGAATCCAGTAAATATCAAACATTATTATAAAAACAGATACCCACACAGGAAACAAAAAGGAAAAAATCGGCATCCCAATTAAGGTCGTCCACGTTAAAATACCTGGAATTATTTCCAGTGCTCTTTGCACTTTCTTATCTTTTTCTTCCTTTGGATACGGACTGGGAAAATAAAACATATTTTAACTTTAATTTATTTATTTAGAAATAATTTACTAAAATCACTGAACCGCAGGCCACGCTTATCCCTAGCTGGGCGATAAATGCCGTCAAGGATAGAATATGGGAGAGCATTCTTTCTTTTTTGGAAAAAAAATAAATTGCCAGACACAGGTTGACTGCAGTAAAAAAAAATCCCACAGCCGGGATAAGCAAGACCTGATTGCTCTCACCCATCAAATCGACTCCCAGATAAACATTATAATGCAATATTATCAAATTATTCAGTTTCTCAATAAAATAGAATAAAAACAAAAAATTAAAAATATTTATCGCAATTGCGCTGCCGAATAAAGTTAGCAATAGTTTATTGTTAAAAAATTGTTTAATATCATCCATAAGTTATTTCTTTAGAATAGAAACTACCTGCTTTATTTTGGGCATTTTGCTAAAAAAAATCTCATGGGGTTCCTTGAATATATTAATCAAAAATCTATCCAACATGTTTAATCGATAAGTCAGCTCCTCTCCTGTCAAAAGCATGTAGCGAATTTCTTTGCCGACCTCTGCTTCTAAATGATTGATAAGGGTTCTTAACTTAGCCCTGCTTACATTATCTATCACCAAAAGAAGATCAAGCTTTCCTTTGGCATAATTCATAAAAACACCCGTTGTTAAAACCAGTTTCACATCTCCAATTTTTTTAACACCAGACAGACTATTGCATTGAGGAAAGATATCAGATTTTATAACCAATCTCTCAAGCTCTTGATAAAAAGGAAAATTAATATTCGTTTGATAATATTTTTTTCCTTTTTTATTTTTTTCTTTCACAAACCCCGCTCGACTGAAAGCATTCAATTCTTTTCGAGCTTCTGTTGAATTAATAATGTTTCTGCTAACAATATCCGAGAAAGCATATTCCTGACTATTGTTCAAAATAAAAAAACGCATCATTCTGGCTCTAGATTTAGAACCAAATAGTATCTCTAAGACTTGCACTGAAGACATATTTTATAGGATTAACTAATTAAAGCTTAAAAACCTCCTCAAGTTATAGTTTAATACCAAAGAGATAAAAAGTAAATATTCAGTCTTTATATTCAATCTTTATGGGCTTTATATTCAATCTTTATGGGAACGGAGCGCTGTTTCATTTGCACTAATATAATTTTGATATTAAATTTAAATTTCTAAGATTGAACCTGATAACTATGCCTGATTATGGGCACTTTTTCGGAAAAAATGCCAAAAAATAAAACTCCATCTTCGCCAAAAAGACGGGGCTGTATAAAAATATACGAATTTGACACAATGAAAAACTACTCCGCGTTGCCCAAAGATTTGTTCTGAAAAAAAACAAGAAAATCATTCAACGCTTCTTTTTGCTCAGGAATTAAATTTAAACCGTCTATTTCTTTCCTATCCAGAGAAACCCACTCTGCCGACATCTGTTCATTTTTTGTTTTAATTTCCCCTTCTATCGTTCCATAAAAATAGGCTATTTTTTTTATAAAATTATCTGAAATATCATAAAAATAAAGG
>LBQR01000006.1 GCA_000990945.1 Candidatus Moranbacteria bacterium GW2011_GWF2_35_54 | reverse complement strand
GAGAAAAATACACCGCCAGTACTTTGGGAAAGGGCTAAAGTCGTCGAGGGGCTGATAATTGACCTGCAAAGAGAGATTGCAGAGATGCAAAAAATTTGCGATCATTCTTTCGAAAACGTGATGGGGTATGATAAAACTTACGCTCCTCGTGTTGACGAAAGGGGAAGAGGAGATGATGTTATCAAGCACTTTCATTGCACTTTGTGTTGCTTGGATAAGCCCATATATCATCCTTTCACGCAATGTTGGAAATGTGGAGGGAAGATGGCCCCCGATCACCAGGAGCTATATGGCGGGGATCGGGTGCACATCCACAAATGTAAAAATTGCGGTCATGAATATGATACAACGTAATCTTTTCTTATAGGAGGCGGAACCCTGCAAGTCTAATGACTTCACGCAGGGTTCTTTTTTGATTTCATTTATTGATTTTATAATTAATCCGTGGTAATTTTAGTTAAATTAATCCACAATTTATTAATTAGGGTGGATAATATTTTTAGAATATGAATGATTCAATTTTAAAATATGAAAAGGTTTCGATGGATAATTTAAAATTAGCTATTGAAATTCAAAATACAATTTTTCCGACAGAAAATGGAGCTCTGAATTTAATAACATATGTTGATAGAAGCAAGATTAAAGAAATTTGTGAAAATAAAAGTTTTAGAGATGTATTGGATGGGTGGATTTGCAAAGATGAAACTGATGAGGTGGTGGGCATTACGGGAATTTATTCGTATTTTGAATATCCTCAAGATGCTTGGTGTGGATGGTATGGAGTACTGCCTGAAAAACAGGGAAAGGGATATAGAAAAAAGATATTATCTTGGACAATGGAAAAAGCTAGGGAAATGGGTTACAAAAATTTTAGATTATATACTGATTTAGAAAGTAATAATGCAGCCGTCCAACTTTATCGAAAAATTGGAATGATTGAAGAGCCTTATGTAGCGGAGGATATGGGAAGTGAACAAATTATTATTTTTTCAAAAAGTTTAATATCAGAAGAAACTAAAAAGTTTGGCAATAAAAATCTTTTTTTATTGGAGCAAGAAGGAATTCAAAATAAAGCTGAAGAATTTATAAAAAAACATTATAGTTTTCTTTTGGGGTAGTGTTTTTATATTTTGCAGGTGAATTACTTCGTTAGAGGTATTTCAGCGTTATTAACAAAATATGCCATAAAAGTGTTAAAAAATAAACTTGACATTTATTTTAGTGTATATTATACTATTAATATGACAATAATTTGTTAAATATAATATATGATAACAAAATTAAGAGTTGGTAATTTTTATTCTGTGGGTGAAGAAATAGAGTTGAATTTCACAAAGGGAGGCGCAAAAAAAGAAGTGGGATATTTCCCATACAAAAAGAATGAAAAAATATCACTAATAAATGGATTTTTTGGCGCAAATGCAAGTGGTAAGAGTAACATATTGGGCTCAATGGTTGGTCTTATCCGTATGATGTATACAGTGTCTTCACCTCAAAGTATTTCACCTCAAAGTTTTGCTGGTGGAGTTATGTTATGCCATCCTAACGTGCACAAAAATTTCAAAGATAAGCCTACAAAATTAGGTATAGATTTTTTATTTGGTGATAACTATTATATATATGATTTAGAAATTAAAAATGGAAACGATATAATAAAGGAGAGTCTGTATCTCATTACTCTTAATTTGAAATCGGCAAAGCCAAAAGAAATTTTCACGAGAAAGGGATTGGGCATAAGTTTTGGTCCTGAGTATAAAGAATATAAAAATTATTTAGATAATATAAATATTCAAAAATACCAGACCTTTGTTTCACATTTGATTAATATTGGAGCGAAAGCTATGGTTGATTTTGTAAATCACAGAGATTCTTTTTTTCTTAAGATTGACGGATTAGATGCTATGATACCTTCACAAGTAGCAATTCTAAACAGGGCACTTACATTGAATTCTTATACAAAAGATAGAAAAGAGGAATTTTTAGAAACTACAAAAGGAATGATGAGTTGTTTCGATGATTCCATTGATGGCCTAGAGGTAAACACTGATAATAACGCTATCTCTATTAAAGTAAGCCATAAAAATTTCTCGGGGAGTATCGATATCATGCAAGAGTCAGCAGGTACCAGAGAATTATTTGCTTATATATATGATATTTTAAGCGCCTTTAAAAAAGGAGGTATTGTTATTTATGATGTAGAACTTGCACTACTTTCCATTTTTAAGAACGAAGAATTCAACGCAAAGAATGCACAATTATTTTTTGCTTCACATAATCATGAGACTTTCGATTTGCTTGAGTTGGACCAGGCCTACATTGTGGAAAAAACGGACTCTAGTTCTACCGTTTATAAATTATCAGAGATTGAAGATTTGAAAAAAAGAGACAACTTAAAAAAGAAATATAGACTTGGCATGCTAGGTGGAATTTCTGATGCTGTAGCCTTTGATCATAAATTAAAGCAGTTATTATGAAGAAAATAACGATAAAACAAAAATCTGTAATAATCCCTTTTTGCGAGGGAGAAGCGGAAATAAATCTTTTCGGTTTCTTAAAATCTGAATATTCAAGCAAAGCAGTGGTATTTAAAAAACCAATCAATCTCTATGGATTTAATAATCTGGATACATTCAAGAGGAAATATTTTAAATGTTGCAAGGCTCAAAATCTCAAGCCCAAAAAAGATTTTTTGAGTGTGCAATTTTTATTTATATTTGATAATGACTTGGCGGATTCGGAAAAGATAAAAGAGTTCTTGGAACAAGAAAAATGTTACGTGCAACAATGTGATCCAAATGTGGAAGGATTGATTTTGGGTATGGTTGGAAAAAAAATCGGACCTAACTTAAAAACAGAAGATTTTAGAAAAAATTGCAAGGATAAATTTCAAAAATATTTCGGTTGTGAAGCTCATCGCCTAAAAGATAAAAAATTACAGGAAATATTTATGAGTGAAAAAGATTTTGTTGATAATTTTCCTACTTTGCATGTTTTGTTCAAAAATTGATTAGTTGCGCAAGACCATGCAATCCGATAAATAAGTCAAAACAGGAAATTCGACCTGTTTTTATTTACGTAATTTTATATTATTTTAATTTATGATAAACTTTTTAAAAGAATTTATTTTAAGAAATTTATTGATAACTTTCCAAGGACCGTCCTTGGCAAGCATTCAATAAATAAAAAAGCCTACGGTTCGCAGTGCGAACTTTCGGCCTTCTGTTTCAATTGAAGATAATGTGGTTTCAGTTGATAGCTTCGATTTCTGAAGCCGTTTTTTCTACAGCACCCAGAGGGTCTTCGTCGTTGACAATGGCTCCGCCAATAACGATTTTGTCTGCGCCTCCGATCAGGGCAAATGCGGGACTGCCAACGCGTTTTTGATCTGGTTGACTTTCTCCCTTTTTCCAATCGGGAGTTATCCCTGGAACAAACTTCTTGAGCACCGCCAACTCTCGTCTCTTGCTTAATACTCCCAATTCTTGAGAAGAGCTGACTAAATGACGTACGCCGGACAGTACTGCATTTCTGGCCAAGGTAATTACTGATGCTTTTGAAGGTTGCCCGCTTCCTAGATGAATCTGCTCTTCGGAAGAGGAGGTTAGCTCGGTAACTGCAATGATATGACCCTTTTCCCCCATGGCTTCGACAGCATCAGTCATCATATCGATTTCACCTTTGGCCATAACAGTGAGGAACTGAATCTGTCCCGATTCAATGTATGGCATAAGTCTTCCAATGACAGTTCTGGGAACATCATGGAATTTGAGATCAACCCAGAGCGGAAGGCCATACTGTGCCAGTTCATCGAACAAGGCTGGCTCACCGTCTTTACGGAAAACTTCCTGATCAATCAGCCGATTGAGCTTAAATCCGAAAATTGCCGGGTTTGAAGCGATAGTTTTGGCGATTTTTAATGCCTTTATTTTACCCGTGTCCAATGCTACCCAGATTTTTCCTGTTGAATCCATGAATACCTCCTCGATTGAAATTTGTAATGATTAAAGAATTAGGCCCCATGCCCAACCCCTTGTCTTTACCTGCATAGAAATGGTAATAGATTCATATAAAAAAATCAAGTAATTACTGAAGTAGGGTTGTTTTAATTTATACCATTGACGCTATCTTTTAAAAATGTTATTCTGCAAAGTCGAAAAACATTTCGATTTTAAGAAACAATAATTCAGTACCTATCACAATTAGAGGAGGAGAAAAGATGCCAATCATAGATGTCTCTGGACTGATGTCGAGCGAAAGAGAAAAGAAAGTTTATATTCGGAAAGATCTAAAAGTTTTCTTTAAAACACTTGGCTTTTCTGAAGACAGTACTACCGTAACTTTTGATACAGATGACACCACTGGCCCAGAAGAGCACGTAATGGCTCGCATGTATTCAAAAAAATTTATGCAGATGGAAGTTCTGGAGCTGGAACGTATGTGCGACAGTGTCGTCGCCGTACTCGAAAAAGCCGGCCATCCGTTTAATGAGGCTTTTCCCGTTCCAGTTTTAGCTATGCGAGGAAGACCCAATAAACAAAACCATTAAGTCAAAAAGGAGGACACCATGCCGTACATACGAGTAATATTCCCCGTGAGAGAGAAAGAGGTTGCCAGTATTTTAAGAAATGCCGAAAATAAATTAGCCATTCGGCAAGCCCTCAGTCAATTGTTTCCAAAATATCCTGTCGAGCAGATCGCTATTATTCCGGAACCGCTCTCTGACGAAGCAATGGAGTTTGCGGACAACCTGTTGCCACTCGAACTTAAAATTGATATCGGAAGGCATTCCGCTCAACTTAATGAGAATCATTCCGATCGACTTTGCGATTGGCTGACTGCTCTTTGTCCTGCTCTGGAAAAAATACATTTCGGCATCTGGCTCAGAGAGTTTTCCAGTAACGGTTTTACTGAGCACAAGCCGGAATAATTTCAGACATTCAGTTCTATGTAGAGTCGCAATCACGAAAATCGTGACTTGTGGCTCTTTTTTTATTGCATTAAAGTTCAAACTTCCTCCAAGATTCATAGCATAAAACATTTACGTAAATATTTACGTACATATGTACGTAAATTATATAATTTTCCCTATGTCCAATATAAATGCTATCGCGCAGATAATGGACATAGGTTTTTCATTGAGACTGATTGATTGACATTTGGGCTGGAATTTGCTTTGATTGTATAAAGACCTTAGGAATATAGTTGGAATATAATGTTATTTCAAGAGGTTGTGTTATTTGAAAATTAGCAAATGTGCTTAATTTTTGCTTTTCATGAGGTTAAACCTTTACCGGGAGATTTGTCATGAGTAAAAATAAAATAGAGAAAGTTTTCGGAAGAAGTAAAATATTTCTTCCCGTCATCCATGTCTTAAGCAAGGAGCAGACTTTGCGAAATGTCGCTGTGGCAGTGGAAGCGAGGGCGGATGGAGTATTTCTCATCAACCATAATATTCATGCCGGTGAATTGATATCAGTCTTTCGGGTCGTAAAGAAAAAAAATCCTAATTTATGGATCGGCATTAATTTCCTTGATCTTTATAGAGAAGACTCAGCTAAAACGACCATCAATATCGGAGCAGATGGATTGTGGACGGATGACGCCGGCGTGCATGAAGGAATGATAGGGGCGCCTATTGCCAGAAACGAATTGCTTGGTAATTGGAAGGGGCTTTATTTTGGTGGCGTGGCTTTTAAATATCAAAGAGCAGTCACGGATGTGGCGACTGTCGCAAAGTTAGCTTTGAATGTTGTAGATGTAGTTACTACCAGCGGTGCGCGGACAGGAGCGGCTCCCAATGTGGATAAAATTTCAACCATGCGAGAGGCTATCGGTGATTTTCCTATAGCTATCGCCAGCGGTATAACGGTTGAAAATGTAAGAAAGTTTATTCCGTATAATGATTGTTTCCTTGTGGCGACGGGAATAAGTTTTAGTCACACTGAACTTAATCCAGAAAAAACTCAACTACTTTCCAGTTACATTCATAACTGGAAATCATAAAGGAGAATAGTTAATGGAAAAAGAAAAAACAGATATTGATAAAAAATTATCTCGAGCAGAGGCATTCGGAATAGAATCTGCTGATGCTATCATGGAAGCTGCGCATATGACTTATAATCGCTTGCATAGCAAAATTGCAAGAAAAAATTGGTGAGTTTCAACCAAAAGAAGTGAGCCGAAAACGCAGAAAGGAGCCGGCAAGAGCAGTGTTATTTGGAATAAAGTTGGCCAATGTTACTATAGGGGCGGCGTACCTGACGGATGATGTCTCTATGGAGATGGCAATAATAAGAGCTTGCATAGCAAGTTTGCAACAAAGAATCGGATCCGGAGAAATTAAAGCTGTGCCAGCCAAGCCGGCATACAAAAAAGCCAGATACGACAAAAAAGATCAGCTTCAAGAAGACACAACGGCGAAAGAAGCTGTATGATGGAGATAACGCAAAGGCAGGAGAATTGAAATTTTTCTCTCCTGCTTTTTTATATTTCTAAATCTCTCCAAATTCAAGGAATGTCCTAGATAAATATTATTTTGAAGTTTTCCTATCCTTACTTTTCATTTCTCCAGATACATTATAATTGCTATCGCGCAGATAATGGATTTAGGTTTTATGATTGGTTTTTAAATATGATTTTTTTCATGACACAACTTCATATTGCATAAATATAAATATCTGTTATGATAAAGGACTGCTTTTTTAGCAGGTAGTTATTTAAAAATTGAGCTGTGAAATAATGCTTAGTGGATAAAATTTTTTATTCTAATATGTTTTTTATCCTAAAATGGATGATATAAATCATACCCCCAAGGAGGCGAGAAATGGAAAAAATATTGAATATGACTGCGCTGGAGGCATTGCTTAAGGGCGAAACATTGGAGGAAATTAAGCACACAATCGATCAATTCAACCAAGATGTGGAGGCTGCGATAACGAAACTGCAAAGAATAGAGAGCACAGATCGCAATATTTTAAGAGGCGTCGTCCAAGATATGTTGGCTGAAGGACAGGAAGAAAAAAATCTTTTTTTGGAAAGACTTGTGCTTGATTTACAACCTAAGCATAAAAATTTTCCATTACTTCTGGCCTCAATAAAAGCGCGAATCCCAGTTTGGATATATGGCGATACTGGAAGTGGAAAAACTACAGCTACTGAACTGGCTGCGAAATCAATAGGATTACCATTTCGTTTCATTTCGGTTTGTCCAACAACCAACAAGTCAGAATTGTTTGGATACAACGATGCCAATGGAAAATATCACTCTACTGCATTTCGTGAGATATTTGAAAATGGGGGCGTATTTTTGATTGACGAAATTGACAATGGAAATCCTTCTGTCCTTTCGGTTTTAAATACTTCCTTGGCAAATGATCAATGTTCATTTCCTGATGGAAATATTAAACGCCATCCGGATGCAATTTTTGTTGCTGCGGCTAACACTATCGGTCGTGGAGCTGATATTCGGTATGTGGGACGCAATGCTTTGGATGCAACTACTCTTGATCGATTTGTCTATGTCCGTATGGATATTGATGAAAATCTTGAGCAGGCTTTGATAGGAAGAGCTTGGGATGATGCTATGCTTATTGATATTGATGACGATGAAAAAATTGATATTGATGAGTGGTATAAATTTGTGACCAATGTCCGAAGCGTATGTCAAGAAATTGGAATTAATCACATCGTTTCCCCCAGAGCTACTATTTATGGACAACGTCTTATCCAGATCGGATTAGGCAAGACAAACCTCAGAGAAATGTGCGTCTGGAAAGGTATTCGAAAAACGGATAGAGAAAAAATAGAGGAAAATTTAGTAGAAGATTCTATTGAACCTCCTCCGAGTCCAGGTAATTTTGATGAAGATGAAGTTCCATTTTGATATTACAAGGAGAACTTTAATGATAAGCGAAACACGCGAAAAAGATGGCACCACCTGTTATCTGCGTCACTTTCGCGACTGGTTGGATTTTGTGGCGATGGCTGAAAAAATTCAATCTGGTTGCGATGGTCAAGATTTCAATGGTATGTCATGTGCAAGTCTCAGAGAGGATGACTCAGAATGGCATGGTACAAATTCTCTCCTTGAAGCTATCCAAATTGCTCATCAAGGCTGGCCAGAGGGAAGGAAGATGATTCTTGAACTATCGGGAGAAATAAGTATTGAAGAGTTGTTATCTCATACCTCGAGATTTTCTTGTAATATGGATGTGGCTGGTGATGAGCCAGACATAGATTGTTTTTTGCAAGGCATTCCTGAGAATATGATAACTTTGCAAGAACATATTTCTTCCGGCTATGGCAAAGTGTTACGGTTCTTTTTGAATCGCAGTGTTTCTTGCAATATAGATTCCAGTGCTATAATCAGAAAAGGCATTGCTTTAATTAGCATGATCAAAACAATGATGCTATTGGGTTATACCGTTGAAGTGAGTCTCACTATGAGGTTTTTATTCCAGTACTTCATGCCGGAGATCCGATAAACTTGGACACATTGGCGTTTATGTTTATCCACCCAGCTGTCCTAAGGCGTTTATTTTTTGCAGTAACTGAATGCGAATCGATAGATATTCGCAAGCAGTTTGGTTTTTGGAGTGGGGAGGGTTATGGTACTCCCACCCAACCACTGTGTGCCCCAGAAGATGTTATTTTGTTTGATTGGGAGGATGGATTGTTATCTGATGATAGTCAAATAATCCCATTTGTTGAGGAAATCTTAACTCGAGTAGGAATTAAGGTTTCTTCTGCGTAAAAATTTATCCAATAAGCTTATATTATAAGGAGAGAGCAGAAATTTTGCTCTCTCTATTTTTTTAAAATAATTCTAAAATTTTCCTAGCGCTATCATTTAAATAAGTGTTTTTTTATTTTTCTAAAAATAAGTTTGAAACCTATTCATGCGTTACTCTAAGCTGATAGATGACAACTTCGCCGTAATTATCGCCAGAGCAAAGATTGGGAGATTCTTCAGTCTCGCAATTTGATTGGGTATAGACGCCCACTTTAAAATAAGCTTGATCCACTTTTTTCTCCAAAGTGTAAATAGGCTTCGGATTTTGATTGTAATAGGTGAGTATCTTTCCGTTTTGAGCTACAAATTTAATGGTGAATTTTTTTCCAAGGACATAGTTGTCGTCGAGAGTGGCCAAATTTTTTTTACTGCGGGCGAGAAAAAGTTTATTATCTTCTAGGCGGATAACGATGAGGTCATCATCATCGCCATGGATTTGCCCCGCCACTACGTCTTTTTTATTCTTGGGAACGGCGGTAATAGCTTCTTCGATAAAAAGAGTATGGGTTCCTTTTTTTGAAGACCAAAAAAATTCATCTTTTCCATCCGCGGTCATCTCTCGCAGTTCTGAACGAGGATAAGTGGAATTGGCCGTGGTGGGCGCATTGACTGGCGCGCGAAAAACGAATCCTTTTTTATCGGAAGTTGCCCTAAACCAAGGATTAATTTGGTAAGACGCTAATTCCGGTTGGCGAATTTCCAATGGATCTTTTGAATTAGCAGAAGACATAAGCGGTAAAGTCAGTTTCCAGCCAGTAAGATCAAATGACGGTGAAGATGACTGGCTAGGTGGTTTATTTGTTGGTATGGATTTAAGTATAGAAGGTATAGTATCAAGAGATTGTTTCCCGTCAGAAGAAAAAACAAAAAGAGCGACTCCGATAAAGAGCAATGAAATTCCTATTAAAATAAGATATTTCTTGCTATTCATATCAATGCTTGAAAGAATTAATACATTTATTATAACATAAAATAACGTTACCTGAAAATTATTTTTTGACATATTTTTCCAATAGATGTACTATTCTAATATAAATTAGAATAGTGTTTTTATTATGGAATTTAAATGTTGTGCCAAAAATTCAACTGAGATAGAAGATATCAATAAAACTTATAATTTCCTGCGTGCCATCGCTGATCCCAATAGGCTTAAAATCCTATGTGTGCTTCGGTGCGGTTCAAATCCAGCTGTGGGAATTTCCGATAAATTGGCTTCGCATCATCTCAAGCAATTAAAAAAAGTTGGGCTTTTGGCTGAGAAGAGGGAGGGAAATTTTATCCGATATAGTTTGAATAAAAAAATAATCAAAGAGTATAAAAAAATTTTTAATCAAGTAATTAAATAAAACTATGGAAATCAAAATTTTAGGAACAGGTTGTCCTAACTGTCAAAAATTAGAAGCCAATGTTAAACAAACTTTGGCTGAGCTGAAAATTGAAGCAGTGGTGGAAAAAGTAACTGATATTGGTGAAATTATGAGCTATGGCGTAATGGGTACGCCAGCTTTGGTAGTTAATGAGGAAGTGAGGGTTTATGGCAGAGTGCCGGATAATAAAGAAATTGAAGAAATTTTAATGGACAAAAATCAATTTAAAGCTAATCAATCTAGCGGGTGCTGCTCTTGCTGTGGCTAAGGCTAAAAAGTAATGTATAAAAAATAAAAATTATTTTATGAAAAAAACAGGAATATATCTACTTTATGGAGGAGCATTATTTTTTGCAATTGTTTTAATTATAATTTTCGGGTCAGATAAAAAAACAGATTTAAAAAATGCAAGTGTTAACACGCAAAGCATTAGTGCCAAAAAAAATCCAGCGGAAGATGTAAAGCCGGCTGAGAAAATCCAGTTGTATTTATTCCATAGCACTAACCGTTGTTATTCCTGTATCACGGCGGGAGAGTACGCGAAAAAAACATTGGAGCAGAACTTTTCCCAAGAACTTAAATCGGGTAAAATTGAGTTTAAGGAAATAAATGTGGATCTGGCAGAAAATAAAGAAGTCGCCAATAAATTTAAAGCTGCTGGTACTTCACTTTTTACTAATTCAATTATTGATGGCACTGACAATATCAAAGAGGATACGCAAATTTGGAGACTGGTTTCCAATGAGCAGGCTTTCTCGAAATATCTTTCTGAAAAATTAAAGAAGCTAATGGGCAGTGAAGCTTCTGCCCAAGAGACAGAGAATGTGGAAAAAGAAGATATTGTTTTTTATTTTGGCAGTGATTGTCCTGAGTGTGAAAATGTTGAAAAATATCTACAGGAAAAAGATATTAGAAATAAAATTAGTTTTGAAGAAAAAAATATAAATAAAAATGAAGAGGATGCCAATCAGATGGCCGAGGATGCGATGTATTGCAATCTTGATGAGGAGTCATTTGGCGTCCCATTTCTCTGGGCGGATGGGAAATGCTACGCAGGGGAAAAAGATATTACGGATTTGTTTAATGAGAAAATAAATGGAATTTCTTAACACCTTAATTGATCAATATAATATGCCCTTACTTTCAGCTTTTGTTTTGGGAATTATGACTTCCATTAGTCCTTGTCCATTGGCGACTAATATTACTGCCATTGCTTATATTTCTAAAGATATTAAAACCGCCAAGCATACTTTAATTAGCGGTTTGATGTATATGCTGGGCAGGGCCATTAGCTATACGCTTTTGGCGACTCTTATTTATTTCGGTTTTTCTTCTTTTGAGATTGCTAAAATTTTTCAAGGTTGGGGAGATAAAGCTTTGGGGATAGTTTTAATTTTGATTAGTCTAACAATGTTTGGAATAATTAAAATTAATCTGGGCGCTAATAATAAAAAAATAGAAAAAATAAAAGAGTGGCTGGCTAGGCAGGGATATCTGAGAGCATTGTTGCTGGGAATGCTATTTGCCTTGGCTTTTTGCCCTTATAGCGGAGTATTATTTTTTGGAGTGCTCATTCCATTGGTCCTGAGTTCGACTGAAAGTTTATTGTTGCCACCCATATTTGCGCTGGGAACCGGTTTGCCAGTAATTATGTTTTCATTTTTGTTGGCTTTTAGTGTAGAGAAAGTTAGCAAGATGTATAATGCCATGAGTAAAATTGAAAAAGTAATGCGTTACGCAGTTGCGACAATTTTTCTTTTGGCGGGAATTTATTATCTCCAATATCTTATTAAATATCTTATAAATTTATGATACAAAATTTTATTGATTGGCTAGTTTATGCAATTTTAAATTTAAGTCCGCAGAGTCATTTGGGAGAAGCCGTTGATTTTTTTGTTTATGATAGCATAAAAATAATTTTTCTTCTTTTGGTGATTACATTTTTTATGAGCACTTTGCGGTATTATTTACCGATTGAGAAATTGCGGGATTTTTTGGCTAGCCATAAATTTTTTGGCTTGGATTACTTTATGGCGACAGTTTTTGGAGCGATTACCCCCTTTTGCTCTTGCTCGTCGATTCCGCTCTTTATCGGATTTTTAAAGGCGGGCATTCCGCTGGGAGTAACCTTCGCTTTTTTAATTACTTCTCCGCTGGTTAATGAAATTGCAGTGGCGATGTTTATCGGACTGTTTGGCTGGAAAATTACCTTGCTTTATGTGGGTGCTGGAATTTTACTTGGAATGTTGGGCGGCTGGGCTTTGGGAAAATTAAAAATGGAAAAATATGTAGAAGAATATATTTGGAAAATCAAGTTTTCTGACGAAATCAGAATGGAGAAAAAAAATAGTAAAACACTTTCCCAGATATTAAAAATAGTTTCAAAAGAAGCCTGGAGCATCTCTAAAAAAATAATCCCGTATGTTTTAGCGGGAGTGGCGCTGGGGGCTTTGATTCACGGCTATGTGCCAGCGGGATTTTTTGAAAAATATATTACCAAAGAAAATCCTTTGGCCGTGCCAGTGGCGGTAATTTTGGCGAATTCCTATAATCGAATCCCTGATTGATAAGGGGATTCCCCTTGGAACTGCTTTGGCTTTCATGATGGCGATTGTGGGGCTTTCTTTGCCGGAAGCTTTGATATTGAAAAAAGTAATGAAATGGAAATTATTAGCAGCTTTTTTTGGAGTAACAGCTTCGGGGATGATTTTGATCGGTTATCTATTTAATTTTATTTTTTGAAAGTTTTTTTATTTAAAGGCGTATTAGGAAATATAGAGCCTATAAGTATGTTTATTTTTAATATTGTTTAGACTATTTCAGGGTATTTTTACTATGAAATAGCGTAAACGCAAATGTATGGAAAACAATAAAAATAAAATTAACCCCGTTGCTCATTTTGAGATGCCTTATGAAGATAAAAATAGAATAGCTGATTTTTACACTAGGTCTTTTGGTTGGAAACATCAGATGCTGGGGCCTGAGATGGGTGAATATGTTTTGGCCATGACTTCCGAAGGAGATGAAAAAGGTTTTCCAAAAAATCCAGGCATGATAAACGGAGGTTTCTTTAAAAAAACTGACGATAAATTAACTCATTATCCCTCAGTGGTTATTAGTGTAGAAGATATCAATGAATCAATGAAAAAAGTCAGAGAATCTGGTGGGAAAATACCAGGTGAGCCTATGGAAATACCTGGGTACGGAATGTATGTAATGTTTTTTGATACTGAGGGCAATAAAGTGGGGATGATGGAACCTTTCATGAAGATGTAAAAGTAATATAATTTTTTTTAAAGATTAATTATATGAATGAAATAATTAAACAATTTATTCAAAAAGTTTCGCCAGTTTGCCAAGATGAGGGCGGGGAAAATTATGCCTATGCTATTTTTCGAATCGTGGTGTCTGTGTTATTTTTCTTGCATGGAATTCAGAAATTTTTCGGATTATTCGCTAATGAGCTTGGCTTGGTTTGCCGGTTTGATTGAAGTTGCTGTCGGAATAGCGGTGCTTATCGGAATTTTTACACGCTTAGCTGCAATAGTAGGATTTATTGAAATGCTGATGGCTTATTTTATGGCGCATTTCCCTACGGGATTAAATCCTCTTCTTAATGGAGGCGAATTAGCTCTTATGTTCGCGGTGGCATTCTTGATTATTTTTCGTTATGGCGCTGGAAAATTAAGCCTGGAAAAGAAATATTGCAATATGGAAAGATTCTAGATAGTCTCTACGAATTACGAATTTGATTAGGGAAAATTAGAGATAAAATTCGTGTAGATTAGCGATTTATCCAGTCGCTCGCGAGCGACTGGATTTATATCATTATGAATAAAATAAAAATTAAAAAATATGACATTATAATTGTGGGTGGCGGAATAACCGGGACGGCAATTTTATATGTTTTGGGAAAATACACCAATTTGTCATCGATAGCGCTAGTTGAAAAATATTTCGATTTCGCTCAAGTTAATTCAAATAATACCAGCAATAGTCAAACCTTGCACTTTGGAGATATTGAGACAAATTATTCTTTAGAAAAAGCTTTGGTAGTAAAAGAAGCGGCGGAAATGGTGGAGAGTTATTTGCTGAAAACCAAAAACTCCAATGGTCCGATATACGCCAAATCCCACAAGATGGTTTTGGCGGTGGGTGATAAAGAAATAAAAATTCTAGAGGATCGTTTTAAAAATTTCAAAAATCATTATCCCAAATTGCGTTTATTGGATAAGAAAGAAATTGGAGAAATAGAGCCCAAGGTAGTCAAGCGGAGAAATCCTCAAGAAGATATCCGGGCGATAATGTCTGAGGATGGATATATCGTCGATTATAAAGCTTTAGCTAAATCATTTATAGAAAATGTCCGCCAAGAACCGGAAAAAAATATTGATATTTTTTTAAATACTTCGGTGGAGGCGGTGAGTAAAAAAAGTGATTATTATATATTAAAGACCAGTAAAGAATTTATAAAAGCCAAAGTGGTTATATTTGCAACCGGCGCCCATAGTTTGCTTTTTGCAAAATCATTGGGATATGGTGAAAAATATTTTTTGCTTCCGGTGGCGGGAAATTTTTATGTGTCCAAAGAAAAAGTTTTAAACGGAAAAGTTTACACTATGCAAAAAGAAAAACTGCCCTTTGCGGCCGTGCACGGTGATCCGGATATTCATAATATCAATGAGGTTCGCTTTGGTCCGACAGCTAAAGTTATCCCGATTTTAGAGCGAAGAAATGCGGGGACGTTTTGGGATTTTTTAAAGACAACTAAAATTGATTTTAAAGTATTAAAAGCACTCGTTAAAATAATTTCAGACAAAGATATTTTTGGTTTTATCGCTCAAAATATGCTTTACGATATTCCTGTTATTGGAAAATATTATTATACTCAGACTATCAAAAAAATAATTCCTGGAATAAGCGAAGAAAAGTTAAAATTTGAAAAGAGATTGGGTGGAATCCGTCCTCAATTGGTAAACAAAGAAACCGGGGAGGTGATGATGGGAGTAGGTGAAATTGTTGGAGATAATATTATTTTTAATGTGACTCCGTCGCCGGGTGCCACCGCTTGTTTGCAGACTGCTCGAAATACAGTCAAGAAACTTGCTAAATTTTTTGGTGGAGAATTTACCTTTGATGAAGAAAAAATGGCGGATGGTTTAAAGAGATAAATCCCAAATTGGACAAGTGCTAAAATTTATGCTATACTAAATGAGTTGCAAAAAGGCTCGCTTATCTTAGTAGAGTCAGCAACAGGGCAGATGGGTGATCCATCGGTCTTTTTTATTTGTTAATTAATTTAAGAGCTTTCGGTTGGAGTAATATCTAATACCAAATAAACTAAATCTATTTTACAACGTTAGCTGGCGGAGAAATGAAGTCGAAAGATCTAGGCTTAGATTCCTCGATTTCGTTCATCCTCCTTGGGGTCGGATTCACTTCACTCGGAATGACATACTAGCAGTGTTTAAGTTGATTTGGTATAACCGGGCAAAAAACAAAAATATGGAGGAAAAAGTCAACGGCTACTTTATGCCGACAATTAACCTGATGGGATTTGGAAGTGCCAAAAAAATTGGCGAACAAATTGCTTTAACAGGAAAGAAAAAAGCGTTTATCGTTACCGATAAAGGATTAAGCAGTGTAGGAACACCCGAATTAATTAAGGGTTATATAGAAGATGCAGGTTTTTCCGCAGTGATTTGGGATAATACTTGTGCTAATCCAACGGATGTTAATGTGCATGAAGGAGTAGATGCTTATAAAAAAAATGAATGTGATTTAATTATATCTTTAGGAGGAGGAAGTCCGCACGATTGTGCCAAGGGGATAAAATTAGTAGTAGATAATGGTGGTAGAGTTAATGATTATGAAGGGATGGATAAATCTACGAAGTCAGTTACTCCGCTAATTGCGATAAATACAACCGCCGGGACAGCTAGTGAAATAACTCGATTTTGTATTATTACTGATACGGCGCGTAAAGTTAAAATGGCGATTGTTGATTGGCGCACTACGCCGACTGCTTCAATTAATGATCCAGCTTTAATGGTGGCAATGCCCGCAAGTTTAACTGCCGCTACAGGAATGGACGCGCTGACGCATGCAGTGGAAGCATACGTTTCGATTATTGCTACACCAGTAACAGATTGCGCTGCCGTTAAGGCGATTGAACTTATTAGCAAATGGCTAAGGGAGGCTGTGACAGATGGAAATAATTTAGAAGCTAGAGAACAAATGACTTACGCAGAACTTTTGGCCGGGATGGCGTTTAATAATGCCTCCTTGGGTTACGTGCATGCGATGGCTCATCAATTAGGAGGATTCTATGATTTACCGCACGGAGTTTGTAACGCGATATTATTGCCCCACGTGTGTGAATTTAATTTAGATGCTAACCCCGAGCGTTTCGCTGATATTGCCAAAGCTTTAGGCGAAAATATTGAAGGACTATCAACAGAAGAGGGAGCCAAAAAAGGAATCGCAGCTATTAAAAAATTATCTCAAGATATTGATATTCCAGCTAACCTAGCCGAGCTAGGCGTTAAAGAAGAAGATCTTGAAATAATGGCGGCTAACGCGATGAAAGATGCTTGTTCGTTTACCAATCCAAAAACTGCGACTTTGGAAGATGTGATTAATGTTTATAAAGCAGCCTTGAACTAGATATAAATAAATTTTCTAGTGGCAAAGATTTCAAAAAACATCCCGAAGAGTTTTTTTAATTTCAAATTTCAAATTTTGAATTTTAAATCAATTTCAAATGACTAAAGCTCAAATTAAAAAACTCTCCAATAAAATGGAGAGTTTTTAATATTTGTATTGAATTAATTTAAGTGGGGGATTGTATTTGATGTGTATTTGAAATGTTGTATTTTTTAAATCCGCTTAAAGCGGGTAGGATGAGAATTCAGAAAACAAATTTATTTTTTTTCATTTCTTCAGTTAATATTTCAACGTGGCGTTCGGTCTCACTATTGAGCTTACAAAGCATATCTTGGACTCTTTTGTTAATGGGAATAAATATTTCAAAACATTTTTTTTCGAGCATCGAGCGTTCAATCCGCAGGGCTGTAAGCAGAGCTTCATGATGAGTAACTTTTTCTTGTTGCGTTTTTTTTATCTCCTTAAGGACAAAGCCCATAACGTGATTGACGACTCCGCGAGAAAAATTATTTTCTGTTATAGCATCGATGATATCGCTTTGGTTTCTGATACTATCGGCATGAGAAATTTCTTCTTGAGAAAGTCTGAACCAAAAATTATGTTTAGTCGGAATTTTTTGAGCGAAAAGAGAATAAAGAGAGGCAATATTCAATTCATTTTCTTCAAACAATATCAATAAAGGTTTCTTGTCCATAAGATTTTAAAAAGTGATTAATATGCTTACAATATAACATAGATAATTTTTCCTGCAAATTAGAAAATAAAACCCAAAACTCCCCACTGACCTCTCTCATGTCTTTTTCTACCCGTCTCTGCGAGTAATTTGAGTACTCTCAAATTGCGTGGCAGTCTAGTCAAGAAAAATAGAATTCTTAATTAAGTAATATTATTCCTGGATTGCCACGGGAGTACCCTCGCAAAGACGGGCCTATATTTATTTGCTCCATGAAACATTGCGCCAATTTTTGATTTTATGATATAATAATGGCATAATATTTTTTAAAATATCTTTATGAGAATGGGAGAAACCATTGATGTAAATGCAGGCTTAAACAAGCCGGATTTATATAGCGAAGATGATTTGGAACTTAACGCCGAGGAGGCAAATAAAAATTTGTTGGAAGGCTTTCAAATTCCGACAAATCTGGAAGAATTTAAAAAACAATATGACGAAATGTTTGAAGGAATAGAAACAGCTGAATTGGAACTTTATCAAAAAGTTTTAGAAAGTGCCCCTGTAGAAGCACAAGAAGCTTTGAAGGATGGGGATACTAGCGGATTGGTAGAGCATGCAAGAAAATCGGGGATAATTGGAAAGGGACTTTTGATGATAGCAGCCTTTGGCATCCTGATGTCGGCCACTTCAGCTTTCGGTGCTGGCAACACTCCGGAAAAAGTAAAAATGTTTTCTCCGCAAAATAATAGCGGTGCTCATTCGATGGAACAAGTTGTTTCTGGCGGTGGCGGGGGCATGAAAATTGGTGGTGGAAAAATTGTATTTGAAGATGCGAACCAGAAAGCGCAAACGGATTTTGAAACAAAAGTAGCAGATCATCAGAGGATGATGGGCGGAAATAATTCAGCAGAAGATGGGAGCGGAAATCAAAATAATCAAGGTAGAATTTCTGTAGATGGTGAACAAATTTAAAGTATATTTTCCTTTATTGCGACATAAAAAGAAAAACTATTTTGTGAGTTGATTATTATTGTGATATAATAAACGCATAAAATTGTCAATTAAATAAAAATAAATTTAACAAAACAACCCTAGTTAAATAATACGGGCTCACCGTGATCTAACTAGGACATAGAAAAAATGAAAAATAAAAAAGGAATCGTTCAAGTTGGCATAGTTGCCATAGTGGTTGTGATTATAATTTTAATTATGGGAGGCGTTGCTTATGCGACCTATAAAAAAAATGCAGCGAGGGTGCAAGTTGGGCCCAATGGAGTTGATATTAAAGCTGGAGGCGTAAATGTGAAAGCGGGCAATGGTGGAGTGAATGTTAATGCTGGCAGTACGAACGTCGGCGCAAGCAGTGATGGAGTAAATGTTAATAGTGGAGATACCAGTGTGAGAGCTGGAAATGCCGGAGTTGATGTAGATACCGACAGTGTGGATATAGAGACTGGTGAAGAAGGTGTAAATGTGGAAATCTCGGAATAAATTTAAAAAATTCAAATATAAACATTAAACCCCAAATAAATAAAATATATAAGGGGTAATTCCAGTTAGATAATACGGACTCTCCGTAATTTAACTAGGACACAGAAAAAAAATGAAAAACAAAAAAGGGATTATACAAACTGGGGTGGTTATCGCGATAGTTGCGATTTTGGGCCTAACTGTGGCCGGCGCAGGCTATGTAGCATATAGAAATAATATGCCAAGTGTGAAAGTTGGTTCAGATGGAGTGGAGGTTGATGCCAACGGAGTAAGCGTGAAAACAGGCAGTGATGGAGTAAGTGTTGATATGGAGGGTACCAGCGTAGATGTTAATGGTGGCGTAAAGGTTAAAGTTGGGGGATCTACTGAGGGCTCTGTTGCCAAAAAAGAAGAAATGGTAGTTGAAGAAAAAGTGAATAATGTTTTGATCTTTGATGCTTCCGGTAGTATGTCTGCCCAAGCGACAGGAGGCACTCGAATCCAACTTGCCAAAAATGCCATGGTAAAATTTGTAGACAGTTTGAAAAATAATGTTAATCTAAGCGTGGTGGCTTATGGACACAAAGGTAATAATACTCAAGCGGGGAAAGCTGTGTCTTGTGCCGGAATAGAAGAAATTTATTATATGGGAGCAGTTAATGCAAATTTAGTTAAATCAAAAGTTAATGCTCTAAACCCGAATGGCTGGACTCCTATTACTGATTCTTTGAAAAAAGCCGAAGTTATATTAAATTCAACTGAGGGAAAGAAACATGCGGTGATCCAGTGGCTTATGCTTGCCAATTAAAAACTAAAGGAATTAGTGTCGATGTAATTGGCTTGGATGTTACAGGAGCAGTAGCTAAGCAATTAACAGATATCTCTAAGTGTGGTGGCGGAGAATATTATTCAGTAAATAGCGCCAGTGATTTTGACGTAGTGGTAAATAATATGGGCGTAAAAGTAAATGCTGGAAATCTTAATGTCGATATTTCAGGCGATGGAGTAAAAGTAGATACGGGAGATGTGAAAGTTAAAACTGATGGTTCTGGGGCAAAAGTAGATGCGGGAGATGTGAAAGTAGATACTACAACAGGGACTGTTCCAAAAGTAAGCATCCCATCTGTCCCTTCATACTAAGGTTATTGAATTATAAATTCATCTTTAAAACGGCATACTCAAAAAGTATGTCGTTTTTGCATAACTGTCTTTTTTTATTTTAAAATATGCGAAGCTAGGAAAGTGTAAGCTCCTGTCACTTCGTTGGAACCAGAGGTAATTCCCGGAAATCTGTTTACTTCAAGTAGGTATGGTTTTTTGGTAACTTTATCAATAATAATGTCAGCGCGGGACCATGATAGCCCAAGAAGATTGTTAGCTTTTATAGCTATTTCTTTTATCTCTGGGGGAATTTTAGCCACGTCTACAAAAAGCTCTCTCGCTCCATTGGCGGAGTTGTTGAGAAATTCTCCTTCTTTGGGATAACTTTTTTCTCCCGCTACGACCACGCCGTTGGCAATCATTACCCCCCAATCATATTCATTGGCGATAAAACCTTGGAATAAAAAATTTTTGCTTTCTGGGAGAAGTTTTATTTTTTCTAAAAGTTCTTGTTCATTATTGGCATAAGCAGAATGTTTTCCTCGACAACCTCGAATATCTTTGATAATAAGCGGAAATCCACAGACTTCTTTTAAAAGAGGAATGTTTTTCTCAATACTTTTTCGACTGATAAATAATGTGTTGGGCATAGGAAGATTGTTGATGGCAAAGACCATACAGTCAGTCACTTTAGAGGAATTTTTTTCTGCGTAAGAGTGGGGAGTTTTATGTAATTGTAAATAGAGACTTATGGCATAGGCAATATCTCTTTTGTTCCAACCCGAAGACAGCCAGACAAAAGAGAAATCTTTAATGTCGACACCCTGGTGCATAATTTTAAGATTTGAATTATGAAAAATGATTTCAATATCTCGATACTTCCCTTTGGTTAGTTCAATAGGGAAGGGAAATTTTTTTATAATTTGTGAAGTATTCTGAACCGTCGGAAGGCTGAGCATTGTAAAAGGTTTTTTTTGCATAAAATTAGAAGTTAATGAATAAAAGATTTCTCGTTTATTAACCTGCAAAAATGCCTAAGGACAAAGAAGCGGTAAGGCTCTAGCAACCAAAAATGAGGTAATCATTTAATTATATAACATATTTGCCATTTTGTAAAGGGTCAGAAAATTCAGGAAAATTCAGGCGAAATTGCTAATTTTTGCTTAAAATGTCTAAAAATAAAGAAAATTCAAAAATTTAGAGTCTTAACCCTCCTACTATTGCTAAAGAGTAGCTGAAGTTGTAATATATATAAGTAAATTACTAGTCTAAAATTATAGAGATATGGCAATAAAAAAAACGAAAAAAGAAACAGTCTGTGTAATTGGTTTGGGTTATGTAGGACTTCCCTTGGCAGTTAGATCCAAAGAAAAAGGTTATGATGTTATCGGCATTGAATTAAATCAAGCACGAGTAAATTTGATAAACAAAAAAATTTCTCCCATTGAAGATGATTTCTTAACTAAAAATTTACCTATTTTTCCTTTTAAGGCTACTAGCGATGAGAAAGAAATTAAAAAAGCCGATATTGTCTTAATTTGTGTGCCCACTCCGGTAGATAGTTTATATCTTCCAGATCTAAGGCCGGTAGAAGGAGCCTGTAAAATGGCCGCTGCTAATTTAAAAAAAGGCGCCTTGGTAGTATTGGAATCAACGGTTAATCCGGGAGTTTCCGAAGAAGTAGTAAAGCCGATTTTCGAATCATACGGACACAAGATTGGCCAAGATGTATTTATCGCTCATTGCCCGGAGCGCATCAATCCCGGAGATCCAAAATGGAACGTAACCAACATTCCCCGTGTAGTAGGTGCTTTTACTCCTAAGGGATTGGCGCGAGCGAAAGTTTTTTACGAATCAATTGTTGATGGGATAATTAGACCGATGAAACATATCCGTGAAGCGGAAGCTTGCAAAGTGGTGGAAAATTCTTTCCGGGATATCAATATTGCTTTTGTAAATGAACTAGCCAAATCTTTTGATGCCCTAGATATTGATGTAAAAGATGTGATTGAAGGTGCCAGCACTAAGCCGTTTGCTTTTATGGCGCACTACCCAGCTTGCGGAATAGGGGGACACTGCATTCCAGTAGACCCCTATTATCTGATTGAGCGAGCCAAAAAAGCAGGATTTGATCATAAATTTTTGCGCACTTCTCGAGAAATAAATAATTCTATGCCGGCCTATACCGTAGAATTATTGCAGGACAAATTAAATGAAGTTAAGATGCCTCTCAATGGAACTAATGTGGGAATATTAGGAATTGCTTATAAAGCGAATGTAGATGATGATAGGGAATCTCCTTATTATGGAATTGTTAAAGAGCTTAAAAAACATAAAGCCAATATCCATTCTTTTGACCCGCATTTAAAAGACAAATCAACTTGTAAAACATTGGGCGCTCTGCTAAAAAAATCAGATGCAGTAATATTGGTGACTAATCACAGAGAGTTTGAGGTGCTAAGTGGAGAATTGTTAAAGAAAAATGGCATAAAGGTCATTATTGATGGAAAAAACTTTTTGAATAAAGATGAAATTAAAAAAGCGGGCGTGATTTATAAGGGGATAGGGAGATAACTTCGCAAATTTCAAATAAAAAGTTCCCGCCTGCTCGCCTCGCTAAACCTGCCTGCCGGCAGGCAGGGCTACTGCGAAGCGGGCAACGCTCTCTGCACTGCGGGCAGGTCAAATTTTAAATGAATATCAAAATAACATTTTTAAAAAACATTTGGATTTGTTAGAATGTTTTTTAAATTATTGAATTCTGCTTTATTTTGGGCAAGGATATCGGAAGGATAATTTTTTGCTAAAAATTCATTTTTGTGGTATAATTTAAAAATCAGAACCAGAATAGGTAGGAGAAACTAGCGTGAAGACGTTCTTTAAAAAGGGGAGAAATGAGTTATGTCTGAAAATAGGCTATCGCAAATGGGCCAGGGAGATTGCGAAAAATGTAAAAATGTGAATGTTTGCATTAAGTGCAAAAAGAAATTTTGTCGGAAAGAAGGCGATCATTGTCGTAATCGAGGATATTTTGCAACAGCCAATGGTCCTGTGTGCATAGACTGCAATGATAAAGAAAGAGACAAAAAATAGGAACACGCTAGGGTGTGCAAAGCCATACCCCTAGCGTTATTTTCTGATAAATCAATTGTAGCACTATTGATTATAAAAAATCACCATTTTTTGGTGATTTTTTATTTTTTGATTTAATTTAAAACAGGTTCTTCCTCAGGAGTGGGCGTTGGGTAAATTGAATTGTCGGGATTAGGTATGGCGTTTTGAATCTCTCGAGCTTTTTTGTTAAGTTCCTCAGCTTCTTTTCCAGCTTTTTCTAAATTATCCTTAAATTGCTCAATGCCAGGCCTTTGTTTTTCAATCTCTTTTTTCGCTTTTTGGTATCCCCACCAGCCCAGAAAGCCAATCATTCCCATGGTTAAAATTATTATCACCAAGCATCCGCTAATAACCCAAACCCAAGGAGACGTTTTCTTGTTAACAGTTACGGTTGCCTGATCAGAGACTGGAGGGGTTAGTTTTTGTGTTGTAGCCTTAGCTTCTTTTTGTTTGTTGTCCATGCATTTGTTATTAATGTTTAGTTTAAATTTAGTATAGCAATAAATTTGATAAAATAAAACTGCGCGGGGGTTTATTTTCGGGTTAGTTATGTGTTACAATTAATATATTAGTAGCAATCTTATTAAAACAAAAATGAATCAAAAAAGAATATTTTTAATAATCAGTTTTTTCTTGGTAGCAGGTTTTATTTTTGGTTGGATTATTTTTAAAAAAAATAACTTGTTTTCCAGTAAGAACAATATCAACAGCTCAAGCTCTTTTAAAAATGAAGATAGCCTTAAAAATTCCAAAGAAGCAAAGGAAGAAATAGGTAAAATTTCAAAAGATGAGTTAAAAATTAATTGCAAAGAAAATTGGCAAAAATATGAAAACGATGTTTTGGGACTAACTTTCTGCTATCCTAAAAATTGGGGAGAGGTAGCGAGGGGGCGATGGATGAATATTCTAAGGATGAAAATAATGCTTATGCCAATTCATTATTTATTAAATTTAAAAGTAATCAAAATGAAGTTGCGCTGAATGATGATAATAATATTGAAATTAGAATTTTTAATAATAATTATAAAGGAGAATATTACCCCAATTCTTTTGCTTATGAAAAAGGTCCCATTGATAATATTGCTGAGCTGAAGTCTAATAACAATATCTGTGATTATCGTTTAAATTTTACGGAGCTTTGGCAAGAGCAAGGAAAGATGACGGAATTTTGGGATGAGTGTACAGATGGAGTAAAAACAAGAATAATTAACCATGAAGAATATTTCAATAAAAATCTTTATTCTTACGAGCTGGAATCGTTAGCTTATTTAAAGTTGCAAAATAATTTTTTCGACAATATATTGGTTAAAAGAAAATATTTAAATATCAGGCAAACCGAAAAAAAGATAAATAGTTTTGAAGAGATATTTGAAGCTAAAAATTATCCCAGCAATGCGGATAATTCAGAAATAATTTCCCAAGAAAAATTTAATGAGGAAAAAGAAGATTTTTTTGAATTTGTAAGAAGTATTCAAAGCTATGGGCCAATTGTTTTGGAGAAAAAAGATTTCGAGCAATCAGATGGTGAAGATAGCAAAGTTACCGCTATTCGAAAATATTATTGGATGCTAGAAAGCCAAAATTTAGAAGAGGCTTATAAGATGCAAAATCGAACTAATATTCCACTGAATGAATTTAAATCCGATTATGCTAAAACTTTCAAAGCATCGGCCAGAGATTTCAAAAAAATCAACGACAATACTTTTAAATTTTTTGTCGATTATCAGGAGCATAATAAGCCGAAAACCATTCATCGCATTACAGCCAGGGTTTTAAATGATGGAAAAATAGAAATAATTACAACTGAAGAAATAACTTTTGAAATGGTAAAATTTGGAGATTATACAGCTTATGCCAAAAAACAAAATAATAAAAGTTTTATTGTTTTGGAGCAATATGGGGTAGAGACTATAATAGATGAGGGGATAGCAACGTATAATCAAGATCATTTAAATTTGATGGAAGTTAAGTTTTTTGGCGATATAAAATTTTCCAACTCAGGCAAATATTTAATTTATAGGATGAGTGGCTGGGAGTGGTCAAAAAATTATATTTATGACCTTGAAAATACAAAGCAAATTTTTGAATTTGATTCCGGGACTAGCGGATTTTCTAAGGATGAACAAAGTTTCTTTGTTTGCAACAGTTCGGGTATGAGCACTAGCGCGTCAGGCATTATTTTTACTGCGCCTAATTTCAAAAAGAAATTTGAACTATTTAATTCTACAAATAGTAATATAGCAGACGTAGAGTGCAGTTATGACGAAGGCAAGGATGAATTAACTTTCGTTTACGCTAAAGGTTGTGAACAAAGCAATGAGAAGTGCAAAAAAAATGAGATTGTTTATTCGTTTAATGAAGATAAGATGGTAAAAAGTGGAACTTTGAATAATTGATACTGAATAATTTTGAATTTCTAATTTTGAATTTTAAATCAAATCTTAATTTTTAATTAAGCAATGAAATAAACTTAGATTTAAAAATATTTTATATCATAGTCATATCTAGTCATTAATTAATTCGAAATTGAATCAAAATTCAAAATTAGAAATTCAAAATTGCTCCGCTATGTTAAAAAATCTAATCTATAATTTAAGAGTTAAAAATGCCATTCGTTTTTCAATTAAGACTCATGAAGTTTATCAGAAGCAAAAACGCAAAGGTAAAGACATCGCTTATGTAACGCATCCGCTCACTGTGGGAATAATTTTGGCTATGGCGGGAGCTAGAGAGGAAGTGATAATTGCAGGAATCCTTCATGATACCATTGAGGATAGCATTAAGGAAAAAAAAGTTGATGAAAAAATGATAACGACTAGATTTGGAAAAAAAGTGGCCCAAATTGTAGTGAGCGTGAGTGAGGACAATAAAACGCTAAATTGGGAAGAGAGGAAATCAAAGGCTAGAGAAAACATCAAAAAATTTAAGCATAATTCACTTCTGGTAAAATCGGCAGATGTTATCAGCAATGTAACTGAATTAATTGATGACTTTATCGTGTGTGGCGATGAAGCTTTTAGCCGTTTTGGCGGACCAAAAGAAAGAGTTATTGCTAACTATTTGGAAGTGATGAAAATAATATTGGAAAAATGGCCCCAGAATCCGCTGTCTAAAGATTTGAAAAATTTGTCTATAGAATTTAAAAAAATAGTCTGAATTGATTAAAAATTATACAAAAATCACTAAAAAATCTATAATCAAATGAACATAGTGGAATTAGCTTTAAATAAAGGATAAAACAGCTATTTTTAGAATATATTATCTATAGTTAAGCAATCACTATAGATTTAGCTTTAAATAAAGGATAAATAGGCAATTGACTTATAAATTAATCTATAGTATAATGATTACTATGAAAAGTCCAAATAATCAAGAAAATATTATCGTAAGAACGTTAACTCAGAATGGAGTTTTTGCTATTTCTGATATAGAAAAAGGAAACGTTCTGTCGCGTAGTAGTATAGGCAAGCTGTTGCATAAACTAGTTGATGAAAATATCCTGCATATGACTTCCAAGAGTGGTGTCAGCGTGAAATATAAGCTGGCAGTAAATGAGCAAGCTATTGATTTTATTTTTCAGAATATTGATCAAATAACAATTTTGGAGTTAGCTCAAGCGTGGAATGTAAGCGTAGCTTCCGCAAAAAAATATGTTAAGAAATTTATCGATGCAGGCGTAGTTAATAAGAGAGGCTTACCACCACAAAAAATTATTTATACTTATGCTCATGTAACAAATAATTATATTTTCTCTAAGGAACAAGAATCAATTATCAATAAATATTACGCTTACACGACTCCAGATGGACAATTATTATTAGGATTGCAAGGATTTATTTATTGGGCAGAGAATAAATCTAATAGGAAAGATATTTTGAGGCTAGCTCAGGAGTATGTGGATACGCGAAAAAAATATTATGATGATAAATCAAATATAATGTTGATTGACGCTACAGATAAGTTGACTCACGTTTTTGGCAAAGATGTTTTTGTGGAAAAATTGTTTCATCGGGATTTTGATGCTTTGCCGGTTTTTGGAAAAACATACTTGAGTCAAATGGTACGTATTGCAAAATCTGGGCATACGAATACGACAGTCATGATGTATATCATAGAGAAAATACAGCCAAGTATTGATCATATTATTTCACAATATGATATTGAGTGTATTGGTTTTATTCCGCCTACTGTCGTACGTAGAACACAGCTGATGACTTTTCTAGCAAAAAGACTTAACATTTCTTGCCAAAGCATTTCTATTTCAAAAGTAAAAAATCTTGTACCAGTGCAGCAAAAAAGCTTAAAAAAACCAGAAGATAGAATAATCAATGCAAAAAAAACAATTATTGTTGATAGTGAGTATAAATATAAAAATATTTTACTCATTGATGATGTGACTGGGTCTGGTGCGACACTTAATGAAACTGCCAAAAAAATTATTTCTCAAGGAATCGCTAAAAAAGTATATGCTTTTACTATTACGGGTAGTGCTAAGGCAGGTATTTATGATGTTATCAGTGAGGCGTAGCTATTAATTATAAAATAAAAAATATGGAGTCAATTGAACAAAAATTTGAAACACGTGAAAAAATAAATGAAAAGTTTATTATTGATTTGATAGAGAGTGATCAATGGCGAATGGAAGTGTTGCGAGCGGTAAAAGAACTTAATCTTCCTGATTGGTTGATTGGAGCAGGTTTTGTGAGGAATCCAGTTTTAGATAAATTACATAATTTTAATCAGGCTACACCCATAACGGATATTGATGTGGCTTATTTTGACTTGACTGATTTAAGCGAAGAAAGTGAAATTAAATATCAAAATTTTCTTAAAGAAAAAATTGAAACTGACTGGTCAGTTACTAATCAGGCGCGGATGGAGAAAATAAATAACCAAAATAAAGACTATGTTTCTACTAAAGATGCAATAGCACATTGGCCGGAAACTGCTACTGCCATTGGAGTTACAATGCTCGAAAATGGATCATTAAAAGTTATTGCACCTCATGGATTAGACGATCTGTTTTCTCTTAAACTTCGTATGACGCCAGATTTTGGCGATGGGCGAGATGCTTTCTTGGCTCGTATTTCAAAGAAACAATGGCTTTCCAAATGGCCCAAGTTGAAGATTGTTTAATGGAAAATATTTACTAAAATATAACTATTTATGCTATAATATCAACATAATTTAAAAATAAATCTTATGATGAAAAAAACAAAAAAAGTAATCAAAAAAACACTGAGGCGTCTGCATAATCATTATTTCATGGGTGCAATTTTTTTAGGGTTTTTGACTATGGGGTTTTCAATGGCAGTGATAAAAAACTCAATCACTGTTTCTGCGGCAAGTCCCAAAGTAGCTTGTTCTTACAGGTTAAGCAGTTGGAGTGCTTGCAAATCTTCCGGTAAACAAGTCAGGACAATAATCGCCAAAACTCCGGAGGGGTGTTTTGAGAGCGATTTGCCAAAATTGGAACGTTCATGTGATTACACTGCAACTAGCAATTTAACAACTGATGCTAATGGAAGCACTGGCGCGCAAGTTGCGCCAAAAGGGAGTGCTACTCCTGTTTTTAATTTTTTAAATTTAAGCGCCGGAACGATTATCAGCAGTGAAATCAAAATTCAAGGGACAGTTGCCGGAGCCAGCAGTGTGGAATTTTATTTGGCGCCTATCGAATCGGATATTTCAAAATATCTCGGTTTGGCTAAATCTATCCAGCCAGGCACATGGGAATATATATTGGATTCAAAAAGTCAGCCCAATGGTTCTTTCTATATATATGCTAAAATAAAAAATTCTTACGGTGCTTATGATGGGGAAAAAAGAATGGTGATTATTCTTAACAATAATGAAGAGATGCAAAATGCGACCGATGGGTTGGCAGAAGCCGGGAATGTTTCCAATAGAATGAGTAGCCAGTGGCAAGAGAAATATTTCAAATCAGCTAATTGTGTGGACGAAAGTATTTGCGGAGGAGAAGCTGATCCAGATAAGGACGGAGTAACCAATAATGAGGAATACCGTTTGGGTATAAATCCAACCAGCTCAGACACTGATCAAGATGGATTTCTAGATGGTGATGAAATAAAAAATGGATTTAATCCGCTCAAACCGTCGATTGGAGAAAAGAGTGATAGGATGGTTTTCGAAAGCCCCAAGGAAAAAGGGGAAATTAAAAAAGATGAGTACAAAGTTGAAAGCGTAGAATTGGTCGACAAAAAAGATGGTAAAAAACTTAAGCTAGCAGGAAAAGCCTTGCCTAATACTTACATAACTATTTACATTTATAGCGACCCGATTGTTTTAACGGTTAAAACGGATGCCCAGGGGAATTGGTCCTATATTTTGGATAAAGATATTGAAGATGGGAATCACCAGGTGTATGTAGCCGTAACGGACAATACTGGTAAAATAACAGTCAAAAGCGAGCCGATAGCTTTTGTAAAAACCGCTCAAGCGGCAGATATTGTTATGCCCGCTGAAGCCTCTGCCCAGGAGCGAGCAGTTTCACCAACCAAGTCTTGGTTAAATAGCAGGTTATTTTTATTTGTAGCTTTGGGATTGTGTGCCCTGGCCTTAGCAGTTGCTATTTTGGGGCTGATAAGACGCAACTTAAATAAAAAAGAAGAAAATAATTTGGTTTAATAATTTTATGAAAATTTTTTTCTTCAAGACGATTAATTTTATCAAGGAAAATCCCAGTATTTTATATTCTTTGATTTTAGTTTTTTTGATTCCGCTGGCTTTTTTTATCAATACTTATCTTATCAATTTGAGTTACGAAGAAGATATCAATAAGATAACCCAAAAGAAAGCAGTTTTAATTGAAGATATTATTAATAATATCTTAAGAGAACAGTTAAATGACGATGAAAAAATTCAAACTATTGTTGAAAATGTTATTTCTAAAGACAGTGAGGTGGTTTCTTTGTATGTTAGCAAGCCTCAAGAGAATAAAGCGGATACTTTTAGGATAGTGGCGGCTAATGATGAAAGTTTAATCGGCAAAGAACAGGGTGCAGGTTTCCAAGATAATTTAGCTTGGATGACCCCTGAAGGTATTGCTTTTTTAGATGAAAACGATCAGGAGAGATTCTGGAAAGTAACCAAGGTATTAAAAAACGAGTCAGATGAAAGAATCGGACTTATTTCGATGTCATTGTCTTTATCCGGAACAGATGCGCTTATTAATAAAACAATCAGCAAATCATATTGGGTTTTAATTATTACCATAATGGTGGTTTTACTTTTTGTTTCCAATCAGGTGCGTTTATTCGGCTATGCGCTGATGGTTGAAAAGCTAAAGGAGATTGATAAAATGAAAGATATGTTTATCTCTATGGCCAGCCATGAACTGCGGTCCCCCCTGGGAGCGATAAGAGGTTATATAGATTTCTTGAAGGATAAAAAAGAAGTTTTGGCCGACGAAGACGCGAAACATTATGTAGAAAATATTTCTCTTTCTATTGATCGGCTTAATGCATTAGTGGCCGATATGCTAGAAGCTTCCAGGCTGGAGGGCAATCGAATGCCAATTGAAATTGCTCAAATTGATTCAGTTAAAATAATTAGAGAATCTATTGAAGAAATAAAGCCACAAGCAGAGCAAAAGGGATTGCAACTGGCTTATAATTTGACTGGTGACAATCCTTTCATTTTAGCGGATGCGGATCGATTGAAACAAGTGTTGATAAATTTAATCAGCAATTCTATCAAATATACTCCTGCCGGATCAGTCACCATCAGTACGGCTTTAAAAAATAATGAATTAGCTATTATTATTGCCGATACCGGGATTGGAATTTCTTCAGAAGATCAGGCTAATTTATTTAATAAATTTCATAGGGTGCAAAATGAAAAAACTAAAAATATTGTCGGCACCGGATTGGGGCTTTGGATAACTATGGAAATCGTTAAAAGGATGAAAGGTCGGATTACCGTTGAAAGCATTGAAGGAGTGGGCTCACATTTTACGGTTTATCTACCAATAGCTAAAAAATAATTTTATGGACACAATCGAAGTTTATGCCTGTTCTCCAGAAGAAATTGTTTCAAAATTTCAAACTTCCCAAATTGTAGGACTTTCCCAAGCAGAAGCACAATTGCGGTTAAAGGAATATGGTAAAAATAAAATAAAAAGAAAGCAAAATTGGCGCTGGGCAAAGTTAATACTGGGCCAATTTAATGATGCTTTAGTTTGGATTCTTCTGGTGGCAGCTGGTCTAGCTTTTATTTTTCAACAGTACCGAGATGTAACAATAATTTTAATTATTGTGGGAGTAAATGCGATTATTGGTTTTTTGCAAGAGTTTAAAGCAGAAAAAATTTTAGATAGCATAAAAAAATTAACCACCGATCAAACTCAAGTTATCCGCGATAGTAAAAAGCAGGAAGTTGATGCTCGATTTATCGTGCCGGGAGATCTGATTTTTCTAGCTGCAGGAGACCGTGTGCCGGCTGATGGGTATATTGTGGAAAGTTATGATTTAAAAGTAAATAGTTTTATTTTTACTGGTGAATCCAGTCCGGAAAAAAAATCTGCCAAAGTAATCGAAGGTAAAAATGTTCCCATTGCTGATATTGATAATATGTTTTTTATGGGAGAAACGGTGGTAACGGGGGAGGGAAAATTTATTGTAACAGGGACAGGCATCGATACGGAATTGGGAAAAATTGCGCATTTAACGGGAGAAATGCAAGAAATTTTAACTCCAATGCAAAAGCAAATGCGCAAACTTGGTCGAAGTGTAACTATTTTTGCAGTATTGGTGGGTTTAAGCGTGATGATTGTTGGATATTATTTGGGATTATCTTTATATCATAATTTTATCTTTGCTCTGGCGCTAGCTGTTTCAGTAGTGCCTGAGGGGTTGCCGGCAGCTATTTCAGTAGCGTTATCTTTGGGAATGAAGAGGTTATTGAAATATAATGTTTTAGCCAAGAAATTAAATGCAGTTGAAACTTTAGGGTCAGTTTCGATAATTTGTACGGATAAAACTGGAACAATCACAAAGAATGAATTGACAGTTACACAGGTGGTTATTAATAATCAGGAAGTGGAATTGAGTGGAACGGGTTATTCCTCCGAAGGTCATTTCTTAATTGGCAGTAAAATAGTTAATCCTTCAGAAATAAAAAATTTAGAATTGCTTTTTCGCATCGGAACACTCTGCAACGATGCGGGTATTGTTTCCAAAGACGGAGTAAGGACTATTGTGGGAGATCCGACGGAAGGCGCTATTATTGTGGCTGGAGAAAAATATAATCCCAAGGAAAGATATTATGAAATTGGTGAAACAAAAATTACTGAAAATCCTTTTTCTTCGGAAAGGATGAGGATGAGTGTGATTTACAAAAATTCTGAAACGTTATCTTTAGTGAAAGGTTCTCCGGATGTGATGATTGAGCTGTGCGATTTTATTAAAATCAATGACGAGATTGTGCCTTTTGATAAAGAAGATAAAGACGAAATAAAAAAGATGTATAATAATATGTCTGCTCAAGCTTTGCGAGTGTTGGCTTTCGCTTATCGAAATTTGGAAGATGTCGATAAAAATAAATATTTGGAAGAGTCTGAAAAAAGCATGACCTGGGTAGGTATGATGGCGATGATTGATCCGCCTCGCCAAGATGTCAAAAAAGCTATTTCTGAATGCAGAAGCCTGGGCATTAAAGTCGTAATGATTACGGGAGATTATGAAATTACTGCCAGCGCTATTGCGAAGAAAATTAATTTAATCGGAGAGGCGGGGAGCTATGAGGTTATTAGTGGCAAAATTTTAAATGAATTGTCAGATAATGAAATTTATAAAAAAATTATTCAAAAAGATGTTATCTTTGCGCGTATCGCACCTGAACAGAAGCTTAGAATTGCGACAATTTTAAAAAATAATAAGCAAATAATTGCTATGACCGGCGACGGAGTTAATGATGCGCCAGCTCTCAAGAAAGCGGATGTGGGAGTGGCGATGGGAATAATCGGTACTGATGTTTCCAAAGAAGCCTCAGATATGATTCTCTTGGACGATAATTTTTCTTCAATTGTGCAGGGGATTAAAGAAGGGCGGACTATTTACGGGAATTTAAAAAAATTCGTACATTATGTTTTTACTTCCAATGCCAGTGAGCTTTTAACCGTAATTTTCGGAGTAGTTTTGCATATTCCTTCTCCAATTATGGCTGTGCAGATTTTGGCGATTGATTTAGCCACAGATGTTTTTCCATCATTTTCTTTGAGCTTGGAGCCGACAGAAAAAGGAATCAATAAAACTTTCAAAAATTCTAACGAGCCGATAGTAAGTTGGAAAGGATTTAAGAGAATACTTTATTTGGGAATAATTATGGCTATTGGAGCGGTAGGGGCTTTTGTTTGGTCAATGATGCGTGGCGGTTGGAATTGGGGAGAATTTGTGGATGAAAATAACTTGCTATATATTCAATCTACTACCGCAGCCTATGCGGTATTGGCGATGACTCAAATGGCCAATCTCTTGCAATCTCGTAGCGAAAAACTAACTCCTTTTGAATTAGGATTTTTCAAAAATAAATTTGTTATTGGTTCAATTTTTATTTCTTTGGGAATTTTATTGGCTTTTATGTATTTGCCATTTTTCCAAAAATATCTACACCTTAGTCCGATTGTCTGGCAAGATTGGCTGGTGGTTATTATTACTAGTCTAGCTGTTTATTTTTTTGAGAGTATGAGGAAGAAGAGGGGGAAATAAATGACCAATATCCAATTTCCGCCTGCAACGCTCTCTGCACTGCGGGCAGGTCAAATGACAAACCTGCCTGCCGGCAGGCAGGTAAATTTCCAATGATTTAACATCAAAATGAAAATATCTGTCATTGCGAGACGGTACTCCGTCGCGGCAATCTATAAATATATTCCCAGTCATTTTCCCCACGTGGGTGCAAACGACTGGAGGTGGAAAAATAATTCCTTATGAATGGTAGGAACAGGGCATTGCTCTGTTCTAATACTAAATTAATTTGAAGTGTTCTATGTTGCCCAAGAGGCTAAGTCCCCAATTGGGGACTTAGCCTCTTTTTGATTAATGGAAATAATGGTAATATTAAAGTATGGATAAAAAAAGCGTTAAATTAATTGTTACAATTGGACTAGGTCTCATTTTAGTGGGAACAGTTTTTGTTTTTATCAAAAAAACAAATAATCCGGCTATTATGAGCAATAAAATTAGCGTTACGACTAGTTTTTATCCGATTTATTTTTTAACTTCGCAAATAGGAGGAGATTTAATTGATGTTGCTAATCTAACTCCAGCTGGCACCGAACCTCATGATTATGAGCCAACTGCTCAAGATATTATTAAGATTAAAAAAAGCAGATTGTTATTTTTAAATGGAGGAGGTTTGGAAGTCTGGAGTGATGATATAAAAAAAGGCATTGGTATAAGTACGCCTAAGATAATTAATTTAGGAGATGAATTAATAAATCAACAGTCGAAGGAAAATAGCCAAGATAAAAAAGACCCGCATATTTGGCTTAGTCCAATTTTGGCAATCAAAATGGCCGAAAAAATAACCGCCAGTTTGGTTGAAGTTGATTCAGTAAATAAAGATTATTATCAATCTAATTTTGATATTCTAAAGACGGAATTGATCAATTTAGATAGTGATTACAAGAAGGGTTTAGCTAACTGTCTTAAAAATGATATCGTAACTGCTCATGCCGCTTTTGGCTATTTGACACAAACTTATGGGATAAATCAAATTTCTATTGCCGGACTTTCCCCAGAGGAAGAGCCATCTATCCAACAGTTAGCTGAGGTAGCAAAAATAGCCAAGGAAAATGAAATCAAATATATATTTTTTGAGAGCTTAACTAATCCTAAATTATCGCAAACCATTGCTCGAGAAGTTGGAGCGCAAACTCTAGTTTTAAATCCGATTGAAGGATTGAGTGAAAATGATTTAAAGCAAGGAAAAAATTATTTAACTGAAATGGAAAAGAATTTAGAGAATTTGAAAATAGCATTGGAATGCGATTAGAATTTTCAATTTACAATGTTCAATTTACAATAAATTTTCAATTAAAGAATTTACAATGAAAATTAAGAAATTGGTTATTGAATGAAAATTGAGAATTGAAAATTATTTTGCCAGCAAGGGAACAAATTGTAATATATGGTTTAATTTATTTATGCATAAATCAATAATTAACTCGACAGGTGTTGATCACACCAAAAACATTATCGAAATTGAAAATGTTTCTTTTGGTTATGATAATCAAGAGGATGTTTTAACTAATATTAATCTTCAAATTCACAAGGGTGATTATATCGGCTTTGTGGGACCCAATGGGAGTGGCAAAACCACTCTGATAAAAATTATCATTGGACTTCTTAAATTTAAAGAGGGTTCAATAAAAATTTTCGGAAAAGATTTAGATAATTTCAAAGAGTGGCATAGACTTGGATATGTCTCACAAAGAATAAATGAATTTGATAAAAATTTTCCAGTGACCGTAGCAGAGGTAGTTTTAATGGGGAGATATTCAAATCGAAAGTTTGGTCAAAGAATAACAGAAGAAGATAAAATATTAACTCGAGAGGCCCTGGAAAAAGTGGGGATGTGGGATTACCAAGAGCGATTAATTGGCGATCTTTCGGGCGGACAAATGCAAAGAGTATTTATCGCGCGAGCATTGGTGAGCGACCCAGAAATTATATTTTTAGATGAGCCGACCACCGGCATTGATGAGAGAAGTCAAAAAGAATTTTATGAATTATTGCAAAAATTAAATAAAGAAATGGGAATTACTTTAATAATTGTTTCTCACGATATTGAGAAGTTAACGCAGGAAGTGATGCATATTGTCTGTATTAACCGCTCCCTCACTTGTCATACTACACCCGAAGAATTTATTAGAGAAAGTCAGTCGACTAATATGTTTGGCCAAGATGTAAAAATAATAACCCATCATAAACATAACTGATTTGTAAAGTATGTCATTTCGACCGGACAAATTTTTGTACTCAAAGATTTGGGAGTGGAGAAATCTAACATTGTATATAAATAGTTGTTAGGTTCAAGATCTCTCCATGCATAAATTTCCGAGTACAGAAATTTATTTAGTCGAGATGACACAACTGGGAGTTGTCGGTGATTTATATATAATAATTTTACAATTTTAATTTATGGAAATTTTCGAGTACGATTTTATTTTAAGAGGAATAGTGGCGGGCTTAATTATCGGAGTAGTCGTTCCGCTAATTGGTATTTTTCTCGTGCTAAAAAGATATTCTTTGATTGCCGATACTCTGGCGCATGTTTCTTTGGCGGGAGTAGCTTTGGGCTTATTTTTTGGCTTAAATCCGATTGTAACAGCATTGGGAAGCTCCGTGGTAGCCTCGGTGGCAATTGAAAAATTAAGAAATACTAAAAAAATATATGGAGAATCAGCCTTGGCTCTTTTTCTTTCGGGCAGTTTGGCTTTGGCGGTAGTGATTCTGAGTTTGGCTCGGGGGTTTAATGCTAATTTATTTAGTTATCTTTTCGGTAGTATCGTAACGGTTGGCATTAAGGATGTTTATTTAATTTTAATTTTAGCTGTAATTACGGCAGTAGTTTTATTTATCTTTTTTAAAGAACTTTTATACACCACCTTTGATGAGGACTCCGCTAAAGTAAGCGGCATTCAAACTGAAAAGATAAATATTATTTTAATTGTACTGACTTCGCTGGCAGTATCTCTGGCGATTCCCATTGTGGGAGTTTTATTAATCTCGGCTTTAATTGTTATCCCGGTAATTACTGCTCTCCAGCTTAAAAAGGATTTTTTTAGGACAATCCTTTGGGCAGAATTTTTTTCTTTATTTTCTATAATGAACCTAAATCTTTCTACTAGCGGAACGATTGTGCTTGTCATGCTGGCAATATTTATGTTAGTTTTTTTATTTAAAAAATATATGAGTCATACATCATAAATCATGTTAGCACGTTAGCATTGAAATAACTACAACTCAGCAATTCTTAAAATCATAAATTCCCATATTCCTAAATTCATCTTCATTAAGCAATAATAATTTTATAAAAGAAAAATGCAAAAAGAACTAAAAAATAAAACCCACACTCTTATTATCTCCGATTTTCATTTGGGCTCGAAAGTCAGCCGCAGCGAGGATTTGATTAAGTTTTT
>LBQR01000005.1 GCA_000990945.1 Candidatus Moranbacteria bacterium GW2011_GWF2_35_54 | reverse complement strand
TTCGTGTCTGATAATTCCATAGGCAGAAGTGCGAAACTGGAATTTATTTTTAGGAATTTTAATTTTATTACCATATATGGAAGTCGCTTCAATCATAGGCATTGTTTTTATTTTTTTAGATTTATTTCGTACAACTAGTATTATTCATACCCGTCAAATTATTGGCTTGTTGGGTGTTTTTTATTATGAGCTTGATGTAGTTATAGCTACTTTATGAATATATATTATCATAAAAATAAAATAAATAACAATGCATTTGAAATATATTTTTCCCATCCACCTCCTTTTGTACTCAAGGGGAGGGTTGGGGAGGCTCGCCCGCAACGCTTTGCTTGCAAAGCGGGCGGGGGTTGTAAATTTTCAATGATTAAATTCTAAAATTAAAAAGTGTCCAAATTGTCCACGTGCGACTGAATGGACACTGATTTTTTTTGGTAAGATAGTAAAATAAAAAAGTAACGTTTATTTACGGCCGTAAATAAACGTTACTTTTTTGATTTAAGATTATTTTTATGTAGGATGGACGTGAGATTTTGGATAAAGTCACTCACATCCTCACTACTTCATTAATAATAATCCAGCCAGCGCAACAAGACTACCAATGATTTTTCTAGGTAAATCTTCTCTTTCTTTCAAAAAAATTGCGGCGGCAATGAATATTATAACAATTTTAAATGTTGTGATGGCTGACACTAAGCTTAAATTGCCAACACTAAAAATCAGAATGACCCAAGATAATGATTGTAAAAATCGCAGCACCCCGGTAATGGCAACATCTTTCTTCGTATACTCATTTTTATTACCTGTAACAAGTGTTGCAATTCCAAGAAGCGCACATTGCGACCACCAGCTAAGCATTGTACCAGCGGTAAAGCCTGTTGTTTTCTGTAGGGCACGTTCAGCAGTGAGAGAAACGCCAAGCATGATTCCAGACAAGACCATAAGCATAAAATACTTATCGAATTTGAATGTTCCGATTCTGTGTTTTTTTGATACTATTACCATTCCAATGAGCAATAGTGCTGTCCCAAGAATTTGTATGGTTGTCAGTTTTTCATTCAAAAATAAAGTGGCTAGCACAATGGTTATTGGTGTATAGATATTGTTTACCAGGGTACTGATTCCTGCTTCGACATATTTCTGCGCAGTGTAGAAACTGATAAAATATCCTGCCCCAAAAACACCACTAACTAAAGTCAAAACAATTAAAGCAAGTGGGCTACCTTGAAAATAGAATGGTTTAAAAATAGGCAACAGCAAACTTAAAATAACGGTTATAAAAGCAACTCGAAAAGCAAGATTTATCTGTCCTGTGTTGTTGGCATTTTTTCTGGTTGCTAGCCATCGCCTTTGAAGTGGCGAAGCGCTGGCAGCAACAAAGTAAAATAAGTAGCTTAATAATGTCAGCATTTTTAAAATAATTTAATAAAAGTTTTCTTCCTTATTCCCCTTTAAAATAAATAACAATGCATTTAGAAGCATTTATGCACTTCCTTGCAGAGCCAATCTTTTTCCATCGTCTTTGCGAGTAAATTTTGTACTCAAAATTTGCGTGGCAATCTCGTTATATTTCAAGAAGTATCGTTGGAGATTGCCACAAAATTATGAGTACATAATTTTTCGCAATGACAGAGAAAACATTTGTGCATTTTGTTATAGTAAGGTTTGTTCTATTTATTTTTTGGGAAAACTTAATAGTCATATTTAGGACATATGCAGTTAATTTTAAATTTCTAGCTTCCCAAATTCTTAAATTATAAATCTTAAATCGTACATCATTTTTCACACTGCTAATTTCAAAAGTTCGTCTCTTTTTTCTTCCATTAGTTCTTTACTTTTAGCTTCGACGTTGAGGCGGATGACTGGTTCGGTGTTGGAACCGCGGAAATTGAAACGCCATCATTATTATTATTGCATGAAAATTATAAAATGTTAATTGTAGAGAGTTTTTCCATTTGATTGACAATGGGGTGTTTTGAAATTATCGTGAAAAAGTGTATTATTGTAGTGTAATAAATTTAATATTAAAAAAATATGAAAATAAATCCACATATTTTTCGGGGGTATGACCTAAGAGGTGTTGTTGATGAAGATCTTAATGTTGAAATAGTCGAACACATTGGAAAGGCATTTGGGACGTATCTAAAAAGAGCCGGTATTGCTAAGGCATTGATTTCTTATGATTGTAGAGTCACGAGCAAAGATTATAGTGAGGCTATGGCAAGAGGATTGAATTGGGCTGGTACTGATGTAATTAATATAGGGATGAATTTGGTGGGTACTTTTTACTGGGCACAATATCATTTAGATTGCAAAGGAGGAGTTTTTGTTACAGCTTCGCATAATCCCGCTCAGTATAATGGATTTAAATTTGCTAATGATTTTTCTGAAACTCTTGTAAGTGATGGAATGCAAGAGCTCAGAAGAATGGTTCAAGAGGATGATGTCGAAGAAGGTGAGAAAGCAGGAGAGATAAAAAGTGTTGATATAAGAAAGGAATATTTGGAGGATATTTCCAATAGATTACCTCTTTCTGAAAAGTTTAAAGTGGTTATTGATCCTAGTTGTTCAACGGCTGGAGCTATCTTACCAGATTTCTTGAGATCTGTCGGATGTGAAGTTGTTGAAAAAAATTGTGAAATTGATCCAAGTTTTCCAATCGGCACTCCTGACCCCACTGAATCAGCGGTAGCAGAAAGATTAAGAACTGAAGTTTTAGAAGCAGGGGCAGATATTGGATTTTCGTATGATCCAGATGGAGACAGAATAGGGATTGTCAGTGATAAGGGAGAAATAATTTGGAATGATGTTTTGGTGGCTATTTTTGCTGTGGATGTCCTCCATACTCATCCCGGAGAGAAAATAATGTTTAATACTCTTTGCTCTAAGGTTGTTCCAGAAACAATAGTTAAATATGGAGGAGAACCTTTTATGTGGAGGACAGGACATTCTTTTTTGAAAAAGAAAAATCAGGAAATAAAAGCAGCTTTTATCGGTGAATTATCTGGTCATTTTTTCTTTTCCGCAGATTATTACAATCATGATGATGGCTTTTATTCTACAATGAGGTTGCTTTCTTACTTAGCTAGAACAAAAAAGAAAATGTCAGAAGCAATTAGTGAATTGCCAAAATATTTTTCTAGTCCAGAGATAAAAGTAGGTTGTGCTGATGATAAAAAAGTTGATCTGATATCAAGAGTGAGCGATGTTTTGAAAAAAGATTATCCAGATGCTGAAGTAATTGATGATGAAAGAGCAGGAGACGGCGTTAGGCTTGATATGGAAGATTCAATGTTTATCGTTAGATATTCTCAAAATGGTCCTTATTTGACTATAAAATTTGAAGCTAATAGCCAAGAAAAATATAACCATTTAAAAGTTTATATAAGAGAATTACTTCATAAATACGAAGAAATTGATTGGAGTTTCGGAGCTAATGTGGAAAGCCTAGAATAAAACTTTTCGTATTTGAATTAAAATAGAGCTGCTAATGCATTTTAGCAGTTTTTATTTTTCAAGTTCTAGCAATTTATTTATTTTTGAAATAATAAAATTTACTTACATATGTAAGTAAATATATTTTTTGCGATTATGTCAATATTTACAAGGGGTTTAAAGTGCGGTATATATAAAGATAGTTATTTAAATAGGTGAGATAAGAGATACTTCAACTTTGGACAATTGGAGGAATTAGGCAATGACAAAAAATATTGTGAGTAAAAAATTAGTTTTGACTAATCCGATGGATCAATTTTTAACTGGAGCCCAGCGCGTAACAGGTTTGCGGGATGGGTGTATTTTTAACAGTAAATTTGGCGCTGATAAAATTGCAAAGTTTAAAAGAGATGGAAAAATTCCAGAAATATGGGTGAGCTTACTTGCTGACTGCGCTGGAGGTTCCGATGTTTTGAAGCGATTTTATACTGATTTAGCACAATACCAAAAAGACATGAAAGTTGTTTCTCTAGCGGTAGAAAACAGCAAGGGTTCCAAGAATAATCGAACTAAGCGGATTCCCGTGGATCAAGTGCATATAGTTTTAGGAGCTATAAAAATACACGCTGGCTTAAGAAGCGATGTTGAGATAGCAGGAGCTTTGGAGGTTGAAGTTGCAGATATCTCCTATATGCGAAAGGGAAAAACGCGTATCGAGAAAGCTCAACTGCGAGCTATTATTAAAGCTTACAGAATTCAGGAAAAAGTATTTGAGAAGTGGCTATAGGTCTTGTTACGCGCGTTGTTTAATAAACTGGAGTTAGTATGGATGTGATATATCGGGGCGCAGATTCAGAAATTTCTGAAGGCTGCGCTTTTTTATTTTGCGAGAAAAGGTGGGGTGGTATATAATTAACGGGAAGCCATGTTAGCATGTTAGCATTAAAACATAAAAACAGATCAATTATTATAAATTATTTAGTGCAGATTTCTCCGCTGCCAAATTTATGAGTACATAAATTTGTCCGGTCGAAATGACATACTTTTTAGTTTTGTTCATAAATTTATAAGTTTCCAGATTTCTGAATTTAAAAATAAAAACAATTTAACAATTTAGCCATATAACAATTTATTTAGTATGAAAAAAAATTTAGAAAAACTTTTTAATCCAAAGACGGTGGCGATTGTGGGGGCTTCGGATAAGGCAGGCAGTGTGGGAAATGCCATTACCCAAAATCTTTTAAATTTAGGTTATGCGGGCGAGGTATTTTTGATTAATCCTAAATATCCAGAATTATCGGGACAAAAATGTTATGCTTCACTCAACGATGTGGAAAAAGAAATTGATTTAGCGATTATTGTGATTCCGGCTACTTTTGTAAATGAAACTATAAAATTAGCAAAAAATGTAAAAAACTTCATCGTGATTTCTGCCGGTTTTTCGGAAATTGGAAAAGAAGGACGGCTTAAGGAGCTTGAATTATTGAAAATTGCTAAAGAAAATAATGTAAATATTTTGGGACCAAACTGTCTAGGGTTGATTATTCCTAAATTAAACCTAAACGCTTCTTTTGCGGGCGGGATGCCAAAAAGCGGAGGAGTATCTTTGATTTCTCAGTCAGGGGCTTTGGTGGTGGCGATGATGGATATGGCCAACGAAAGACAAATTAAATTTTCTCAAATTATTTCCGTAGGCAATAAGATGCAACTGGACGAAACAGAGCTAATGGAATATTTAGCCAATGACAAGGAAACAAAAGTCATCGCTCTTTACCTGGAGGGAATTAAAGATGGACAAAAATTTATCGAGGTAGCAAAAAAAATTTCTCAAAAAAAACCTATTATCGTACTTAAAGCCGGCATAAGTGAAAAAGCCCAAAAAGCTATCGCTTCTCACACAGGATCTTTGGCTGGAAGCGATGAAATTATGAATGCGGCTTTTGCGAAAGCTGGAATTATCAGAGCGGAAAGTTTGGAAGATTTTTTTATTCTAATAACACTGGTGGCTAACTTTAAAAATAATGTCAGCGGAGAATCAGTAATTATCACTAACGCAGGAGGGCCTGGCGTACTGGCCACAGATGCATTTGGCGGCAAGAAAATAAAATTAAAAGAGTTTTCGGCAGAAGCTAAAGAAAAGCTAAGAGAATTTTTACCCGCAGAATCTTCAGTGGAAAATCCGATTGATTTGCTGGGGGACGCGACCCAGGAGCGTTACCAAAAAACGTTAGAATTATTAGAGGGTGAGGATGTGGGTGATGTGCTTTGTCTGATGACTGCTCAAGATCAAACTCCGACCGAAAAGATCGCTCAAGTAATCGCGGACTTTAAGGAAAAATCTCAAAAAAATATTATCCCGGTCTTTATTGGGGGCGAAAAAATTAAAAAAGCCGTCGAAATTTTAGCCGAAAATAATATTCCTAATTTTAATTTTCCTAAAGAAGTGATTGATGGGCTGGAGAAGGCTTTGGAAAAGAAAGAAATTTTTGAAACTAGCAAATCATTGTTGGGAAAATTATTCGGGGCTAAAGATAAAAATATTATAAATATTGCTCTAGCAGAAAAGAAAAAGGCTCTCTTATTTGGAAAAGCCGGAGAGTTGATGCAAAAATATTCAATTCCCGTGGTGGATTTTGTAAGCTTGGCGCCAGGGCAAGAATTGGGCGAAATTTTAGTAAAATTTCCAGTGGTGCTAAAAGTAGATAGTGAAAACGTGCTTCATAAGACTGAAAAACGCGGATTGGTGTTGGGAATTAAAAATATGGAGGAACTTCAAAAAGCAGTGGCGGAAATGAAAAATAATTTTGCGGAAGAAAATTTAATTATCCAACCAATGCTAGAATATGCAACAGAATTAATTGTGGGGCTAAAGCGAGATTTAGTTTTCGGTCCGGTAATTGTCTTTGGTTTAGGCGGAATTTATACGGAAGTCTTCAAGATGGTGGATTTTCTGATTCTACCGCTAGGGAAAGATGAGATAGAGAAAAGAATTATGGAAAGTAAAGTCGGATTTTTATTTACCGAAACTCGCGGGAAGAAAGTGGGAGATTTGGAAGAAATAACAGAATTTATTTTTAACTTTGCCCGCTTAGCCGAAGAGCAAGAAGAAATAAAAGAAATTGATATTAACCCGCTTTTGATAACCAATGAAGGAAAGTTGGTGGCGGTGGATGTGAAAGTGATTCTGTGATAATTTAGTAGTTAATGTATCAAAAGACTAATAAATCGCAGAAGAGTTTAGTGTTTGGGTTTATCAAAAAATAAAAAATGATTGTAAATATTTTTCAAAATAAAAAAATAATCCTTATTTCGCTAACCGGGATGGTTATCATCCTGGGTGTTTTTTTTGGATATTTTTTATTTAAAAATTATAAAATTTCTGAATTGCAAAAACAAGGTGCGGTGGGTGAGTATGTTTTAAAAGATTTTTCCAAACAAGAGATTTTACCTATTTTAAAAAATCAGGACAATTATAAACTTACAGATTCTCTTAATAACGGAATTTCTATTCAATATGCCAATCTAACAGAAGAACAAAAAAAGGACCAAGAATCAAAACCTAAAAATGAATTTAATATAGAATTTCCTAAAAACTACACTGAGCCGATTAACATTAAATTAGATGAAGAGAGAGCTATTCAAATTACCGATAAAAATGGAGATAAATTTACCGATAAACTTATTACGGAAGAAATACCTTTATTTGTGAATAATGAATTACGAATTAAGAATCAAGAAGAAAATCAAGAGTCGAGAGAAGAAAATTTGGACAGAGAGGAAAATGGAGAAAGAAATGATACAGAGCAAGAAGAAGGACACAAAAATCTAGATAATGAGGAGGGGGAAATTGATAGACCTCTAAATCCAGCAGAAAATAATCTGGAAAAATTAAATAGCGAAACTGAAAATACCACTCAAAAAACTTCCTATTTGAAATATCAAGATCAAGAAAATAGAAAGTCTATCTATTATGCTTATCAAAAAAATAACCAAGAAAGAAAGTTGAAGCATTGGACTATTTATAGTAATCCGGATAAAAATAAAACAGAAGAGAAAGAATCTTATCAAATAAGCAATGCTAAAATCAAACTTAATGACAAAGGAGAGGTAGAAGTTTTTTATTTTGGCGACAAAGAACTTCAAAACGAACAGGTGAAGGCGGAGGTGGATCATTCCCTAATGGAAAGAGCACAAAAAACTTTGCAAAAAGAATTGGGCGAAGATATTTTAAATACTGATAATCACCGACCTGATTTTATCATTCCAACTCCTTATTATCTGAATAAAGAAGGAAAAAAGATTGATTTAAAATGGGAAGTTGACCAGGAGGAAAATGTTGTAACTGTTAAATTTAGCCCTCCTAAGGACGAATATCCGATTGCCCTGGATCCGACTTTGCAGTTTAGCGCGCCAGGACAGGATAATAGTGGGGATGTGATAACGTCAAATAATGTTGAAGATGGGGGGTATTTTGGATCTTTTTTTGCCAGCGGAGATTTTAACAATGATGGAAAAACTGATTTGGCAGTGGGGGCGGATGATTACTTAACTGGTACCGGGCGGGTATATATTTTTTATAACGATAGTTATATTCCAGGGGCGGCAGCGATGGCGGATATCATCATTACGGGGGAAGGGATAAACGGTGGATTTGGCAATGTGATTGCCAGCGGAGATTTTAATAATGATGGAAGTGTCGATTTGGCAATTGGAGCTTATGGCTATTTATCAAGCACTGGTCGCGCTTATATCTTTTATAATGATGGTTCCATTCCCACGACGGCCGCTACGGCGGATGTTATAATTACAGGAGGGGCAGCATACAATTATTTTGGCTTTTCTTTGATTGGCGGGGATTTCAATGGTGATGGCGCTGTTGATTTGGCAGTGGGAGCTTACGGTTACTCATCAAACACCGGTCGCGCTTATATCTTTTATAATGATGGATCCATTCCTACGACGGCCGCTACGGCGGATGTTATAATTACAGGAGGAGGAAGTGGCAATTATTTTGGTTTTTCTTTAATTGACGGAGATTTTGATACTAGTGGTACTGTTGATTTGGCAGTGGGAGCTTACGGTTACTCATCAAACACCGGTCGCGCTTATATTTTTTATAATGACGGATCCATTCCCACGACGGCCGCTACAGCTGATGTGATAATTACCGGAGAAACTACGAGTAATTATTTTGGCTTCCATATGACCAGCGGAGATCTTGATGCTAGTGGAACTGTTGATTTGGCAGTGGGTGCTTATGGTTACACTACTAGCACTGGTCGCGCTTATATTTTTTATAACGATGGCTCTATTCCCACTACAGCTATGACTGCAGACGTAACAATTACCGGAGAAGCAACTGTCAATTATTTTGGTAGATTTTTGACCAAGGGAGATTTCAACTCTGACGGAAAAACTGATTTGGCAGTGGGGGCTTATGGCTACTCCAGCAGTACAGGCCGGGTTTATATTTTTTATAATGATGGTTCAATTCCTACCACCGCTGCCACGGCCGATGTGATAATTACCGGCGAGAGTGGTGCAAATAGTCATTTTGGTCGTTATATAGAGAGCGGAGATTTTGACGCAGATGGAGATACCGATTTGGTAGTGGGAGCTTATAATCATGCTAGTAGCAATGGACGTATATATATTTTTTATAATGACGGCGGATATCCATCGCTGGCGGTAAATGCGGATAAAATTATTTCCGGAGGTGCAGATACTGAACAATTTGGTTCAATTATGACCAGTGGAGATTTTAATGCTGATGGGAAAGTGGATCTCGCAGTAAGTAGCAAGGGTTACGCGGCGGATATCGGAAAAATTAGTATTTTTTATAATGATGGAAGCTATGATACTTCTGCAAACGGAGCAGATCTTACTATTGTAGGTGAGGATGCTTATAATTATTTTGGAGGGTCAATTTTGAGTACTGATTTTAATAACGACAATAAAACCGATTTAATAATTGGAGCTTATGGATATTTAAATAACACCGGACGAGTTTATATATTTTATAACGATGGTTCAATCCCCACTAGTGCTGCTAATGCCGATCTGATAATTACCGGAGAAGCAAATAGTTCTTTTGGTTATTCAGTAATGGGTGGAGATCTTGATGGAGATGGAAAAACTGATTTAGCAGTTGGAGCTACTGGTTATAGCACCAATACCGGCCGGGCTTATATTTTTTATAATGATGGCTCCATCCCTACTACCGCGGCCACAGCAGATGTAACCATTACAGGAGAAGCTACAAATAATTATTTTGGTTCAGCTATGGCCAGCGGAGATTTTAATGCCGATGGAAAAACTGATTTGGCCGTGGGAGCTTATGGATATAGCTCTAGCACTGGTCGCGCTTATATTTTTTATAATGACGGTTCAATTCCGACGACGGCTGCGACCGCGGATATCAAAATCACCGGACAAGGATCACTTTCGTATTTCGGATATTCTTTAATTAGTGGAAATTTTAATTTTGATAATAAAATAGATTTGATTATTGGAGCTTACAATGATTCTGCTTCTGCCGGTCGCGCTTATATTTTTTATAACGACGGATCCATTCCCACGACGGCCGGCACTGCTGATGTAGTCATTACAGGGGAAAACAATGTTAAATATTTTGGCTATTCAATGATCAGTGGAGATTTTAATGCTGATGGAAAAACTGATTTAGCGGTAGGGGCTTATAGCGCTTCCAGCGTGTTGCCCTATTATTACACTGGTCGCGCTTATATTTTTTATAATGATGGAACAATTCCAGTAATTGCTAATACGGCGGATGTGATAATTACTGGAGAAGGTGCGAATCAATATTTTGGCTCGGCGATGACTAGCGGAGATTTCAACGCTGACGGAAAAACTGATTTGGCAGTCGGAGCCTACGCTTATTCCTCTGGTCGCGCTTATATATTTTATTCTCAAAACGGCCAAATAAGTATAATTAATACAATTACGGATAAAAATGGCAAAAGTGGTAACTTTGGTTATGCAATGACCAGCGGAGATTTCAATAATGACGGAAGGATAGATTTAGCAGTGGGGACCTTATATTCAGCGTATTATCTCGGCCGGGTTTATGTTTTTTATAACGATGGCTCGATTAGTGACACAGTTGGATTAGCTGATTTAATTATCGTCGGAGAGGGTAGTATGGATCACTTTGGGATGTCGATGACTAGCGGAGATTTTAATGCTGATGGAACTACTGATTTGGCAGTGGGCGCTTATGACGATGATAAAGCTTATATCTTTTATAACGACGGCACCATCCCTACTACCGCGGCCACGGCCGATGTGATAATTACCGGATCAATGTATTTTGGCAAAGCTTTGATTGGCGGAGATTTTAATGCTGACGGGAAAACAGACTTGGCTATAGGTAGCTATTCATATGCTTATATTTTTTATAATGATGGAACAATTCCAACAACTAGTTCAGCTGCTGATGTAGCGATTAGTGGCAGTGCTTACGTCGGTTCTGCTTTAGCCAGCGGAGATTTTAACTCTGACGGAAGAATAGATTTGGCAGTGGGAGAATATTCTTACACTACTAATACCGGTCGGGCTTGTGTCTTTTATAATGATGGAACAATCCCAACGACTACAGCGACAGCTGATGTAATAATTACCGGAGAATCAACTAATAATTATTTTGGCAGTTCCATAACCAGCGGGGACTTTAATTCTGATGGCAGAATTGATCTGGCGGTAGGGGCTTACGGGTATACCTCTAATACTGGTCGCGCTTATATCTTTTATAACGATGGCACCATTCCTACTACGGCCGTGACAGCTGATGTAATAATTACCGGAGAGACAACTAATAATTATTTTGGCCACTCAATGACCAGCGGAGATTTTAATAATGATGAAACTATTGATTTAGCCGTAGGGGCTTACGGGTATACCTCTAATACTGGTCGCGCTTATATCTTTTATAACGATGGCACCATTCCCACTACGGCCGCGACAGCCGATATAGTAATCACCGGAGAATCAACATACAGTTATTTTAGCTCGGCAATGACCAATGGAGATTTCAATGATGATGGAAAGGTAGATTTGGCGGTAGGCGCTCATGGTTACACATCCAATACCGGCCGGGCTTATATCTTTTATAACGATGGCGCTATTCCCACTACGGCCGCGACAGCCGATGTAGTAATCACCGGAGACGAAACTTTTTCTCTATTTGGAACTACTTTGGGAAAAGGCGATCTGAATAGTGATGGAAAAACCGATCTGCTAGTGGGAGCTAAAAATTTTTCATCCGGAGCTGGGTGTATATATGTTTTTTATGGGGATAATAACTTACCCACCTCAACAGAAACAGCGGACTTAAGAATTGCCGGAGAAGGAGATAATAATTATTTCGGCAGTTCCATAACCAGCGGGGACTTCAACTCTGATGGCAGAATTGATCTGGCGGTAGGAGCTATAGGATATGCAAGCAATGCCGGTCGGGCTTATATCTTTTATAACGATGGTTCGATTCCCACGACTGCTATCGGAGCAGATGTTAAAATTGATGGAGAAGCGTTAAGCAAGCTAGGCAATTCTATGGTGAATGGTGATTTTAATGCGGATAATAAAATTGATTTGGCAGTAGGGGCTTATGGTTACACATCCAATATTGGCCGCGCTTATATCTTTTATAACGATGGCACCATTCCTACTACGGCTGTGACAGCTGATGTAATAATTACCGGACAGAGCACCGGTAATTATTTTTCTGAAGTTATGGTTAGCGGGGATTTTAATGCTGACGGAAAGACGGATTTGGCTGTAGCTATGGATAGTTATGGCTCTGGCGCTGGTCAAATATGTATTTTTTATAATGATGGTTCAATTCCAACGACTGCAGCTACGGCTGATGTGAGAATCACCGGAGGAACAAACAACACCTTTGGCACTTCTTTAGCTGGCGGGGATTTTAATAATGATGGAAAAACAGATCTGGTGGCTGGAGCTTATTTTATAGGAAAGGCATATATTTTTTATAATGATGGTTCTTATCCTACAGCTTCAAGCGCCGCTGATATCATTATTGATGGATACAGTCCTGATTTCAATTATTTTGGCAGTGTTATGGCCAGTGGTGATTTTAATGCGGATGGAAAAATAGATTTGGCTGTTGGTACGGACACTAATAGTAGACGTGTTTTCATTTTTTACAATGATGGCTCGATTCCCAGTCTTGTCAGTGGAGCAGATATTAAGATTTCCAACCAGGCTAGTGGCTTTGGATATGCCCTGATTAGCGGGGACTTTAACGCTGACGGAAAAACTGATTTGGGAGTGGGGGGATATGATACTGACGAGGATCTCAATTTTTCTATCTATACCGTGGACGCGCCTGGCACTAAGCCAGATTATATTCAAATGAATGGTAGTGTGCAATTAAACGGAAGTGTTTTATTGCAGCAATAAATAATAATATAATAATAGATTTTATATTAGTGTATTTGGATGTGGAGACGTGTTTTAGCACGTTTTAAATTTATATTATGAGAGACGCAGTTCAGACTGGCGTCTCTACAATTTTTAAATTAACAGATAGTTGAGTTTTTTGTGGGATAATTCTATAATAAAAATAGTTCTTAAGAAACAAAGTGCAGATTGAGAATAAAATAAATAAGAAACAAGATACAAGAAACAAGGATACAAATAAGATACAAATATCAAATAGATTACTTTTTATTTAATACTAAGCGTTTTTGAGCCAAATTACTGCGAAACATCTTGACAGAAAAGTTTGAAATTTTTAATTTGAAATTCGTTTGTATCCTTGTTTCTTGTTATTTGGAAATTTAAAAAAATTTTATGATTTGGAAATTAAAAGAAAATAGCGATGAAGTTTTTGAGGATGATTCGTCTGTCGGCGAATCATTATCTTTGCATCCGCAAGTATTAAAATTACTTTTGCAAAGAGGGGTAAGAACTAAAGAGGAAATTAAAAAGTTTATGTTTCCTAATTATGATCAAGATATACTGGACCCATTTCTTTTTAAGGATATGCCCAAGGCGATGGAGCGTTTAAAATTAGCCAAAGAAAAAAAAGAAAAGGTTTTAATTTTTGGAGATTATGATGCTGATGGAATTACTTCGTCATTAATTTTAAAGATTACTCTGGCGGAAATTGGACTGGAAGTAGATGTTTTTATTCCCAACAAAGAAGATGGATATGGCCTCAGCGATGAAGCTCTCAAAAATTTTTCCGAGAAGGGTTTTACTTTGGTGATAACCACTGATTGTGGCATTGCCAACAAAGATGAAGTGGCTGGCGCCAAAAAAATCGGTATGGATGTGATTGTAACAGACCATCATCATGTTCCGCCGGAAATTCCTCTTGCGACAGCAGTGATAAATCCTAAAATTAAAAACTGTGGATATCCAGAGGATAATTTGGCCGGCGTGGGGGTGGCTTTTAAATTTGCGCAAGCGATTTACGAAACATTTTTACCGAATAAAAAAGAAGCCACCAAGTGGATGCTGGATTTGGTGGCGATTGGAACAATCGCGGATATGGTGCCTTTGACCGGAGAAAACAGAACCATGACAAAATTTGGACTCCTAGTACTCTCCAAAACTCGTCGAGTGGGACTCCAAGAGATGTTTAAGGTAGGGAGAATTTTAATTGACGAAAATAATTTTCCAGATGCCAGAAAAATTTCTTTTCAAATTGCGCCCAGGATCAATGCAGCCAGTCGGATGACACATGCTGAAAAAGCTTTTTCGCTTTTGGCAGAAACGGACAGAGTATTGGCTCGGGATATGGCGCTGGATATCGAAGCTCAAAACAGCCGCCGTCAAAAAGAAACCGCTACAGTGGTAAGTGAAGTAGAAAAGATAGCAAATAATTCTTTTAAGGATAAAAATTTTATTTTAGTGGACAATGAAAATTTCCCAGTCGGTATCCTCGGTTTAGTGGCAGGAAAAATGACTGATAAATTTAAACGGCCAGTGGCTATTTTGAAAAAAGGAAATGTAGAAAGTAAAGGATCATTTCGCAGTATTCCTCAAATAAATATTATTGAATCTATTGAAGTCTGCAGTGAATTATTGGTTAAATATGGAGGACATGCGCAAGCGGCTGGAATTACAATAAAAAATGAAAACTTAGAAAAGTTTTATGATAAAATGGCGGGGATTATCGATAAGAAATTAGAAAGCGAAGATTTGTCGCCAGAAATAAAAGTGGATTTGGAATTAACTTCCCAAGACATCGGCCTTGGAACCTTTCGGCCAAGGAAACGAGCTACCGATTTTTATGATGAAAGAATTAATCATTCAAGATTTGAAATGGGTGGGAAATGGAGAAAAGCATTTGAAGTTATTTGTACGTCCTAAAAATGAGAGTCCTAAAATTTTTGAAGCTATTGGCTTTCATTTAAACGAGAAATTTAAGGATTTAAAAATTGGCGAAGAAATCAAACTACTTTTTAATTTGGAAGAAGATGAGTGGAATGGAAACAAGAAGATACAGATGAAGATAGTGGATATTAAGGGGGAGTAATGCCAAATTTCAAATGAATTTCAAATGTTCAAATGTTAATATGTTAAATTACATAACTGCTTAGTTCTCCTCAAGCGTGATTTATATCTGTTTCATAATAACGCATATTTTACTTATTTTTCGGAAAAAACTGGCTAGCCGTTTTGGCTAATATGCCTTGCTTTGCGATATTGAAAATGATATTATTGAAACAAATTAAATCATTATTTCAAAATATACTATGTATATAAAGTATAAAACTTCACTGGGGGTAGTTTTGATTTTAAGCATAATTCTTGCGTGGTCTTCAATTTTTGTTATTAAAATGCCTAGTCTAATTGGTTTTATCCCAGAACCCTTGGACATTGGTTCCATATGGTTTGCACAACTTACTCAGCCTGTTTTATGGGTGAGTTCTTTTTTGATTGATAAAGTAACTTATCCTTATGCGCATGGATTTTTAGATCTGCCGTCAAATTTCGTGTTTATTCCATTACTTATATTGTCGGGGTATTCTTTTTTTATAGGATATGTAATCATGCGCTTGATTCTTCGACAGAAGAGAAGAACTGATGGACTCACTATAGATATAGTTAATAATGAAATTTATGCTACAAAATTTTTTCTTATAGTTGTATGGGTATTTTTTATTATTATTTTTTCCTGGATGGTTCTATTTAAAACTAATAAAGAAAATATTTTTGAAACGTGTCATGTTGTCGCTAAATCTGCAGAGGGTGAAATTAATTGTCAGAAAAATTATATTTATTCGAAAGCGGCAGATTGTAGTGGCAAAAAAATTGCATTTCTTTTTCCGTTAAAAATAACTCTACCAGATCCTGATAAATGCGTATTCGATAATTTTACATATGGACAATCATTTAAAAATCCAAGAGAAGGTATGGCCATTGTGGACATTTTTAAAGCACGCTTGAATGAAGTCACAGATATGTCACAAAAAAAATTATTCTGCGATTCTTTGTCAAGGTTAATTAATGTTGATGGACTTGTTACTGAATATAGACTTTCTCCTAGGGGATATTGTATGCAAAAACTAAATGTTCCCATGACAGATAAAGAAATTTGTTCGATTAAATTAGATACAGCCGGATATGACGGAGTTGACCTGCCAAGTAATTGTGTATCTATGTTAACTGAATTCAAAATTCCACAAAACACAGATCAAAATATATATAATTCATTTTTCACGAGTAGTTTTAAAATAAAAAGTAAGGGTTATATGTTAAGTGAGGAAAGATGGAGTGAAGACGATCACTCAGAGGTGGTTTATAAGATTATTCTTAGCCCACATTCAACCAAAGATAATCTCTTAGAAATTGAATATGGTGATGTTCGCGGGCATAATTACGAAAGTTATTTAAAATTTAAAGATAATAACCTTGGAGAAGAGTATGCACTTCCATCGGGAGTGTCTGTATATATTGCTGGGACTTATGACGCTTTTTATTTTGTTGTTGATAAGACTTTTGTAAAAATTAGTGGGAATAGAATTAATGATGAGAAAAAAAATGCTTTAATACATAAAATTATTCCCGATATTATAAATCAAATTCAGTAAAAGTCACTAAATTTTTTCAGACTCTCCTCGTGATGCAAATTATGATTCTTTTTTTGTAATGTGCCATATAATTTATATTTCTATATTGTTGTCGGAGTACAGTATATTTCATAAAACTGATTTTTTGTGGTAGAATTGGTTTGATGTTTCGTTAAATTGTTATTATTTTACACCTGTGATTCGTTGCAAATATTAATAAAATGAAACTCATCAACGGTTTTAAAATAATAACAATTTAACTTAGCAAATTCGAGATATAATAAGCGGTAAAAAATGAAAAATAAAATAAAATTTTTATTGTTAATTGTCTTTTTCTTGGGAGCCTCAAATATATCGGGGGTTGATTTTGGTGTTTCGAAGGCATGGGCGGTGGATTGTGATGTGCTGACGGGTGAAGAAAAGACGGCTTGCGAAGATGAAAAAGATGATATTGAGGATGATATTGAAAAATTAGAAAAAAAAATAAATAAAACTGAAGCGGAAAAAGCCCAGTTGGATAGTCTTTTAAAGAAGAAGCAGGGAGCAGTTTATACTACCTCTCAAGCTATTGCCAATACCCAATCCCAGATAGATGCAACTGAAAAAAATATTAAAAATAAAAAGCAATATTTGGAAGAACTTGAGAAAAGTATTGAAAAAAAGAAGGAAGCTCTGCGAAAAACGATGCAGGAAAATTATGTTAATTCTAGCCAGCCGTTTTTATTTATTTTTTTTGATAAGGATAATTTCTTGGATGCCGTTACCAGTATTGATAATTTATTGAGAGTGAAAGAAGAAATATTGATCTTGGTTGATGAGATAAAAAAAGACAGGGAAAGCGTGAAAAATGAAACAGTTATGTTGGACAATACCGTGAAAGAAAAGGAAGAATTATTGGATATAAAAGAGAGTCAGAAGAAAGCGTTAGAAAGAGAGGCTTACGCAATTCAGGAAGAGGTGGAGGAAAAAGCGGAAAGTATCGAGAGTTTGCGTTCAAAATTATCTGAAACAAAAAATGATTTGAATAAATTATTGGGAAAGAGTTACGATACGAATGATGTCAAAGAAGCAATTAAATTTGCCAGCAAACAGACGGGAGTGAGAAAGGGTTTTCTTTTTGGAATGCTATCCATTGAATCGCGATTAGGCGCCTCAGTGGGAGGCTGTGATTTCAAGCAAAGCCGGATGAGTGCGGCTCGAGCGACAATATTTAAAGATATCTGCGAGGAGCTGGATTATAATTATAAAAAGCAAAAAGTTTCCTGTCCGCCATCGAGCTATAAGGGCACAGGCGGCGCCATGGGGGCTGCGCAGTTCATGTCTGATACTTGGAGGGGTTATGAATCAAAAATAGCCAATGCCTCGGGGCATAGCGTTCCTGATCCATGGAATCTAGTTGATGGAGTGATGGCGATGGCTTTAAAATTAGAAAACGACGGGGCAACTAAAGGTGGGAAGACTACTATCGCCAGTCCTTGCAATGGGAAAAAGATTTCTATCAAATGGGAAGAATATGCTTCGCTTAAATATTTGGGTTGGAGCTGTTATGGACTGACAAATTATGCCA
>LBQR01000004.1 GCA_000990945.1 Candidatus Moranbacteria bacterium GW2011_GWF2_35_54 | reverse complement strand
TAAAATTAAAAATATGAACCAAAAAAACCAAGACAAAATCAAGGAGGATATCATGCAATATCTGGGATTGAATAAACTTTCTCAAGATAAACAAGATGAGATTTTGGCGAAAATTGGAGAAATTATCTTAAAAAAAATATTTATTGAAACGGTAGATAAACTAGGAGAGACAGATAGGGCGGAATTTGAAAAAATGCTTAAAGAAGGAACGGACGCAGATAGCATAGAAAAATTTCTCAATACAAAAATTGAAAATTATGATATGATAATAAGTAGAATAGTTGAGGAAGTTAAAAATGATATAAAGAATAGTTAAATAGTTGAACAGTTAAATAGTTAAAAAGTTAATTCCAGTTAAATTTAAACAATTTAATGGGGTAATCCCAGTTAAATAGTGCGAACTACCGCATTTTAACGGGGTAAAAATATATGCCTGATGAAAAAGTGATAAATCCTAACTTAGAGTCGATTGATGATAAAGATTCTGATTTAGCCCAGAAATTCGGACATGTTGAGGGGGCTAAGCCGAAATTGGATAAAAAAGAATCTATTGTTTTTGATTTAGAAAAAGAAGGTCAAAAAGAAATATCCGAAGTGGAAAAAGACTCAGCTTATAGCAAAATTGTTTCCAAAGTTTCCCAGCAAGCCAGCGATGTGACGGGCAGCGATGTTAAAAACGATGCTCAAGCAGTTTCCGAAAAGATGGATGCTGAGAGTCAAATTCAGCACTTGGTGGACTTGGCTGCAGCCAAGGGAGTTGTGCATGCCGTTAAAGTAGCCAAGCATTTGGATGACAATTATGTATTGGATATATTGCATGACAAAATGATTTCAGAAGAATTGCATAAAGTTTTAGTAGAAAAAAATTTCATTTCTCCAGAATAAATTTAGGGTCGTTTTAGTAGTGCGACTCGAATACATGAATTATACTGAATCAACTTAAATACTGCTATAATGTCATTCCGAGTGAAGCGAATCCGACCTCAAGGAGGATGAACGAAATCGAGGAATCTAAACCCAGATCTTTCGACTTCATTTCGCTCTGCTGAGCTCAATTCCGCTCAAGATGACAAACACTACGGAACTGATTTATTTGATTTGGTATTATCACTCTAATGACTCGAGTAACGGAGTATATATTTTGTAGGAAAATAAAATAATAAAAAAGGAAAAATAAAAATGTTGGATTTTAATTTAATTTTAGTGTTTTTAATGATTTCGTTAAGCGCCATTGCCGCTTGTAGCGGACTTTTTTTGGTGGTGCGCAGTTTTTTTCGCTTTCGCATCCAAATAAATCATTCCATGAATATGGATTTGGAAGTGGTGCGGGTAGTTAAGCTAAACAAGAAAGAAAGTGGCACGGGGACAGGCGGACAGACTGGAGAGGCTTGGAAAGAGGAAATTGGAGCAATGGAACAATTGCTGACGACTTTGTCTAAAATTAGAATAAGCCAATCTTTTTTTGTAAATTTATTTTATGATACGCCCTGCGTTTCTTTTGAGATAGCCAATCCATCAAACAGCGAAGAAATATCTTTTTATGTGGCTATTTCGAAAAAATTCAGGGAAACTATCGAAAAACAAATTCATAGTTATTTCCCCAATGCTTCTATCGAAAAAATTTCCGATTACACTATTTTTTCTCCAGGGAGCTTTACTTCTTCGGCGGTACTGGAATTAAAAAATAAATATGCCCTGCCAATTAAAACTTATGCCAGTATGAATAGCGATCCGCTCAATGAATTATCCAATTCTCTCAGTAAATTTAAAACAGAGGAAGAGGGGGCGGCTATCCAATTGGTGATTGCTCCTGCCAAGAAAGGCTGGCAGACATTGGGAAAAACAATCGCACATAAAATGCAACAAGGAAAAAGATTGAAAGATGTTCATAGTAATTCTCTATTTTTGAAAGTAGGAAATGACATCGGAAAAGGAGCCGGAGACTTTGTTAATACGATGATTTCAAGTAGTAAAGCGAATGCGGGAGAAATGGAAAAAAAGGATATTATCCATTTAACTCCGGAAGAGCAGGAGCTCATCAAGTCTATTGAGGGCAAATCCAACAAAGCGGGCTTCATGGTCAACATCAGACTTTTAGCCTCGGCCAATTCTCAAGAAAGAGCGGATGAGATCCTATCACAGATAGAAAATTCTTTTTCCCAATTTGAAAATTATGGAATAAATTTTTTTAAAGTCAAAAAAAGAATAAAAAATAAAACAGTTTCTTTCGATTATATTTTTAGAAATTTTAGTGAAGAGAGCGCGGTAATTTTGAATACCGAGGAAATCGCCAGTATTTTTCATTTTCCTATTTCAACCACCGAAACCCCTAAGATTAAATGGTTAAAAGCTGGAGCCGCTCCACCGCCAATTAGTATTCCTGCAGAAGGAATATTATTGGGTTACAATGACTATCGTGGAGAAAAGACTGATATAAGAATAACAGATAGCGACAGAAGAAGACATCTCTATGCTATCGGACAAACCGGAGTTGGAAAATCAAATTTTCTTCAAGAAATGGCTAAGCAAGATGTGCGCAATGGCAAAGGAATGTGCTTTATTGATCCGCACGGCGATGCTATTGAGGACATTTTAACAGCTATTCCCAAAGAGCGTGCTGAGGATGTGATTATTTTTAATCCGGCCGATAGTGAACGGCCGTTGGGGCTTAATATGTTGGAATATGGCAGACCGGAGGAAAAAAGTTTTGTGATCAATGAAATGATTGGTATTTTTGATAAGTTGTATGATCTCAAGCAAACAGGCGGTCCGATGTTTGAACAATATGCCAGAAACGCGATGCTTTTGATTATGGAACATCCGGAATCAGGGTCAACTCTAATGGAGATACCTAAAGTTTTGGCAGATGAAGAATTTAGAAAAATGAAATTAGAACATTGTCAAAATCCAGTGGTGCGAGATTTCTGGCTAAAGGAAGCGGAGAAAGCGGGGGGAGAAGCTGCGCTAGCCAATATGGTGCCTTACATTACTTCCAAATTGACAACGTTCATTTCCAATGATTTGATGCGACCAATTATCGCTCAGCAAAAAAGTGCTTTAGATTTTAGAAAAATAATGGATGAAGGTAAGATATTACTGATTAATCTTTCCAAGGGAAGAATTGGAGAAATCAATAGCCATCTCTTGGGAATGGTGATTGTGGGAAAAATTTTAATGGCTGCACTTTCTCGGGTAGATATGCCGGAAGATGAAAGAAAAGATTTCTATCTTTATATTGATGAATTTCAAAATGTTACTACGGATTCAATTTCCCAAATTCTTTCCGAAGCTAGGAAATATAAATTAAATTTGATTATCGCGCATCAATTTATCGGCCAGTTGAGCGAAGAAATTTCCAAGGCTGTTTTCGGCAATGTGGGATCATTGTGCGCTTTTCGCGTAGGACCGGCAGATGCGGAATTTTTAGAAAAACAATTTGAGCCGATTTTTGCGGCTAGTGATTTGATCAATGTAAGTAATTATAGCGGATTTGCAAAATTATTAATCAACAATGAAACCACTAAGCCTTTCAACATAAAAACTTATCCGCCTAAAGCTGGCAATAAAGAAATAGTGGGATATCTCAAAGAAATGTCTCGTTTGAAATATGGGCGGGATGCGAGTATAGTTAATAAGGAGATAATGAATCGGACAAAATTTAGGACTTAATAATTAATTCACCCCGTTAAATAAGAATCTATTTCTAGTGATGTGATAAATTACAAATAAATAACAATTAATTATAAAGCTTTGTTTAATCAATATTGATTTAACGGGGTAAATAAAAATATGAGAAAATTTTTTTTGGTAGCCAGTGTATTGATTTTAGCGGTTTTATTCTTGGGCGATCAAGCTGGGGCAGTCTATGAGCCATTGGAACCAATCCCAGGCACCTCAGGCGGAACAAGCGCAATTAAAGAATTCCCTGCCTATGTCAACGCAATTTATAAGTTTGCTATGTGGTCAGTGGGAATTGCGGCTTTATTGATGATTTCTATCGGCGGATTTATGTACTTTACAGCGGCGGGTAATAATTCTAAAATGGAAAGCGGCAAGAAAGTAATTGCGGATGCCCTATATGGATTGATTGCGGTTTTGTTTGCCTGGATAATATTAAATACGATTAATCCGGATTTAGTTAATATTTCAGTGAAGAGTGTTGAAAATTTAAAATAATCAAACAGAGCCTCCTCCCCTTTGAAAGGGGAGGATTGAGGAGGGGTTAGAATTAAAATGTGGAAAAAGAAACCCCCTCTCTAGCTCTCCCCCTTGAGTACAAGAGGGAGAGGATAAGAGATCTTCTCCCTATGAGGAAACTGGGAACCAGTTTCGTAATTCAATGTAATAAATAATTTATGTTTCAAGTGATTTGTATTGGGTCAACATCCAAAGATATTTTTTTGATACGCCCGAAGATATTACGGCTCAGAAAAAAATAACTTTTGAATTAGGGGCTAAATATCACATAGAGGATAGATTTGAATCAGTGGGAGGTTGCGCAGTCAATGTGGCCTGCGGTTTGCAAAGATTGAATATCCAAAGTTCTTGTTATACTGTCTTGGGAAATGACGCGGATGGAGAGTGGATTGAAAATGAACTGAAAAAAGAAAAAGTGGAAACGAATTTGATTAAAAAAGAAAATTGTTTGAGCGGACTTTCGGCAATAGTGATTGATAAAAACAGCGGAGAAAGAATTATTTTTTCCAACCAAGAAGCTAATGAACGCTTAAATGTAACAATAGCGTGTCTGATCCCAGTGGTGATTGGCGAGATATTTTAAAAAAAGTAGCAGAGACTTCTGCGCAAACAGATGCCAAGATTTCTTTTACTCCACGGGGAAAAAATATCGTTGAAGATGCGGCGGCTGTTTATGCTTTTGCGGGAAAAACAGAATTATTTTTTGTGAATAAAGATGAGGCAATTGAGATTGTTAATAGAATTAAGGGAGAGACAATAGAAGCGGATAAAATTAATGATGAAAAATTTCTCTTGACCGAATTGAAGAAATCAGGCGCCAAAATAGTAATTATTACCGACGGAAATAGGGGAGCTTGGGTATATGATGGATTAGAATTTTTGCATGCAGATGCCATGAAAATAGAGGCAGTTGATTCTACTGGTGCAGGTGATGCCTTTTTTAGCGGCTTTTCAGCTGGTCATATAAAAGGTGAATCGCTAGAAGAATCTTTAAAAATGGGAATAGCTAATAGTAGTAATGTTATTTTATATTACGGTGGCAAGCAAGGATTATTAAATAGTGATGCGATTGAAAAAAAAATAAAGAAGATTAAAATAAAAAAGTTAAACTAGCACATAATTATGGGATTTATTTCAAAAATTTTATCTATTCAAAAAAAATCAGATGTAGTTTTGGCTTTGGATATCGGAACAGAAGTTATTAAAGCACTTGTTTTTCAGGTGGATAGTGCTAATAATAAAGGGATAGTTATTGGAGTAGGAAAGATTCGGCAGGAACTGGGAAATATGCAAAGCGGAGCAGTGTCCGATATTGCCGGAGTGGTAAAAATAGCCAGAGAAGCGATTGATATCGCCAAGGAAAAAGCGGGGGTAAAAAATGTAAAGTATGCTATAGTCGGAATAGCTGGAGAATTAGTTAAGGGAACCACAACTACGGTGCATTATGAGCGTGCCAATGCTGATTTAAAAATTGGTTTGCCCGAATTGAGCAATATTATTCAAAAAGTTCAACAGAAAGCTTATGAAAGAATTGGAGAACAAATTGCTTGGGAAACCGGACAAAGCAATATTGATATAAAATTAATCAACGCGGCAGTTTCAGATGTGCGCATTGATGGTTACAGAATTAACAATCCCCTCGGCTTCCAAGGGCATAATGTTTCCATCAGTGTTTTCAATGCATATGCTCCAACTATCCATTTGGGGGCGATTGAATCTATCGTAAATGAATTGGGAATTGATTTAGTTAGTATTGCTGCGGAGCCTTATGCCGTAGCAAAATTAGTTGATTTTGAAGGAGATTTGAATTTCAATTCTATCTTTATCGATATCGGGGGAGGCACAACTGATATTGCCGTAGTTAGAAATGGTGGCTTGGAAGGAACGAAAATGTTTGCTTTAGGCGGACGAGCTTTTACTAAAAGATTAGCGCAGGAAGTACGCGTGGATTTCGAAAGAGCAGAGAAATTAAAAATAAATTATTCCTTGGGAAAATTAAGCAAGATGGATACAGAAAAAGTAGAAAGAATTTTCGAAGATGATTGCCGAATATGGTTAAATGGCATAGAATTAGCCTTGGCAGAATTTTCCCAAAGTGATCTTTTGCCAAATAAAATTTTAATGTGCGGAGGGGGTTCGGGATTGCCTGGTATAAAGAAAGCTCTTTTGTCCAAGGAATGGCTGAGCAAGCTGGCTTTTGTCAACCCGCCCAAAATATCTTTTTTGCGACCGCAGGATGCCGCCAACATTATCGATAAAACCGGCGAATTGACGAGTACGCAAGACGTTACCCCGATGGGTCTGGCAGGATTGGTATTGGAACTGTCCCAAGAAGAGAAAGTCTTAGCGGGAATTTTGAAAAGAGCTATGAATAAAGTTGATTATAAATAATTTATAAATATTTTTATGCATCAAATTTTTTATATCGATGTCGATGAAGAAGTAAATTCTATTATCGGTAAAATTAAAAAATCAAATTCCAAATATAATATTTTGGTTATTGCCCAAGGTGCTTTATTGATGCAGAGCGCTGTTAGTTTAAAATTAATAAAAAGAGAAATTGATTCGCTTGATAAAAAAGTGATGATGATTATCAGAGATGAAAGAGCGGCGTCTATGGCTGAGAAAATCGGTTTTCCGGTAAAAAAAAGTTTAGAAGATGTCAAAGGCTTGAATACTCAAGCAGTATTAAAAAAAACAGATATTCAAGCAAATAGAGAGCTGAGCAGAAAAGAATCTGATAGTTTGGATTTAAGTAATATAGCAGATAAAAAAAATAGATTGATCAATTTAGGATCGGACAGTTTCATCTCGGCTGGTGCAATAGCGGAAAGAAAAAGAGAGTCAGATGAAATTAAAAATATCAAATTGTCAGAGAAAGAAAGCGTTTTCGACAAATTTCCAGAAGATAATGCTGGAAATGATTCATTTTTAGAGCAACAAGAAATCGCTTTCAAAAATCTTTTTACAAAATCCCCAGAGCAAACGATGCCTGAAAATAAGGATGAATTTTCTACAAATAGAATATTGAAATTTCTTTGGATTTTTGCAGTAGTCATTGTAATTTTAATTGCGGGCATAGGCGCTTATTTTTTCTTGCCTAGCGCTGAAGTGAAGGTTTTTCCTTTCAATAAGAATGAAAACTTGAGTCTGAAATTAAATGTAGCAGAAGATTCCGGTAGTTTTGGCGAGCAGAACAGTTTGATTAATTTGAAAACAGAAGTAATTGAAAAAGAGAGTATGCTATCGCTTAATTTTGATGCTAGCGGAGAAAAAGGCGATTCAAATCAAAAAGCTCGAGGGAAAATGACTATTTATAATGAATTTAGCGAGGCAAGCCAGATATTGGTAGTTACTACTCGTTTTTTAAGCAATGACAATAAATTATTTAGGTTGTTGGAAACAGTTACTGTTCCGGGGATGGCGATGAAAGATGGCAAGATGGAGCCGGGAAAAATAGAAGCGGACATTGTAGCTGATGAAGCCGGTGAAGAATTTAATATTAAAGAAGCCACTTTCACAATTCCAGGTTTCAAGGGAAGTTCTAAATATGAAAAATTTTATGCAAAATTGGAGCAAGAGACAAAGGGCGGCGGTAGCAGTGGCAACGGGTTGAAAGTAGTTTCTAAAAGTGATATTGAGAGCGCCAAATTTAAAACAGAAGAGCAATTGAAGACTCAGTTAAGAGAGAATATTAAAAATAGCCTGACGGAAGAAAAATATTTACTGGACAATGCGATGGCTTATGAAGTTGTGGATTTTTCTGTTTTTCCTGAGGAAGGCTCAATTACTGAAAATTTTGAATATCAGGCAAAAATTAAAATCAAAGCACTTGTATTTTCTGCCAAAGAAATGAATGAAAAGATAACTAGTTTCATTAAAGCTAATTCTGATCAAGATAAATTTTCCATGGAATTAATTTCTTTTGAAAATAATTATGGAAATGCTGATATTGATTTTTCTAAGAAAACGATAAAGATGGATGTGAACGTGAATGCAAAATTAAGATCTAAAATTGATGCAGATAAAATTTCAAATAGTTTAGCCGGAAAGAATAGAGATGAACTCAGTGATGTAGTGCGCAATTATCCGGAAATAAGCAAAGTAGAAGCAGTGATTTCACCCAGTTTTCTTTCTAATAGTTTTCCTCGGTATCCTTCTAGGATAAAAGTTACACTTAGCCAAGACTAGTTATTTTAAAAATCAAACTCTTTCAAAAAATCTGTTATTGTGCAATAATAACAGACACTATTTATAAACTAAAATAATGAGCCAAGAAATAGAAGCTATAAAAGCTAAATTAAATATTGTGGATTTAATCGGAGAATATGTGCGCTTGCAAAAAGCAGGCAATAATTGGAAAGCATGTTGTCCATTCCACAATGAAAAAACTCCATCTTTTTCTGTCAGCGAGGATAAGCAGGTTTGGCATTGCTTTGGTTGTGGCAAGGGCGGAGATGCTTTTGGCTTTTTGATGGAGATAGAAGGATTAAGTTTTAGGGAGGCCTTGGAAAACTTAGCTCAAAAAACAGGAGTGGAATTGCCTAAGTATAGCGCAAGAGAAAATATAACTAATTTAGAAAAAAATAAAATAGAAGATATCTTAGAAGAAGCAACTCTGTTTTACGAAAAGCAACTTTGGGAAACCGAAGGCGGAAAAAAAATTCTAGAATATCTCAAAGGACGAGGATTGGAAGAATCGACAGTGCGTGATTTTAGGTTGGGGTATGCTCCTGACGGCTGGAGAAATATCGCGCAATTTTTGGTAGGCAGAAATTATAAAATAGGAGACATTTTAAGGGCGGGATTGGTTATCCATAAAGAGGGGAAAAGCCAAGAAATAGAAAATTTTTATGATCGATTTAGGAATAGAATAATGTTCCCAATTACTAATCCAGTTGGGAAAGTAATCGGATATTCAGCTAGAATTGTTCCTGGAGAAGATGAGTCTCAGGCTAAATATATTAACACTCCTGAAACTGAAGTTTACCATAAGAGCAATGTTTTGTATGGAATAGATAAAGCTAAGATGAGTGCCAAAGAAAAAGATTGGATTCTTCTAGTAGAGGGTCAGATGGATGTTATTGCCACCAATCAGGCTGGAATAAAAAACACCGTAGCTGTCTCTGGCACAGCTCTCACGTTGGAACAGTTGAGTATCATTAAGAGGTATACAAAAAATATAAGAATGTTTTTTGACATGGATGAAGCCGGGCAAAAAGCGGCTAAACGCAGCGCCCAGTTAGCTTTTGACAGAGAATTAAATGTTTTTATAGTGTCAATTGATGAGGGCAAAGATGCGGCGGATGCAGTGAAAGAAGATGTGCAAAAATTCATAAAAGCAATCGACGGCTCAGTTGTGGCAATGAATTATTTTATTGAGAAAACTTTGCGCGGGAGAAACAAATCAGATATTGAAGATAAGAAAAAAATAATTGAAGAATTGTCCGGTTTGATCAACAGTTTTTCAAATAAAATTGAGCGGGAGCATTGGATGAGAGAAGTGGCGGAGAGATTGAATATATCGGAAAGTGCTTTAAGGGAAGCACAATTTGAACTATATCAATCCAAGCAATAACAAAAACAGTTATGACAAAATTAAAGATATCCAAATTCAAATAATGGGGACATTTATTAGCGATAATAGCATCTGGAAAGAGGCTACTCGGAAATACAAAGGAGAAATAAGCGAATATTTTAATAATCCAAAGATAGTGGAAATTATTCTGGATAAAGGGAAACTATACGATTTTAATTTTGAAAAGTTATTGGATGGATTAGATAATTTAGAACAAAAGAAATTTTTGCGAGAATTGTATTTCAAAAATTGCGAAAAGAATGAAGAAATCGTATCGGTTAAAGATAGATGGCGGGTAGTTGATCAATATTTTGTAGAGCTAAAACGGGAAGTCATCAGGGGAAAAAGCGCGATTATTATAAATGAAATCAAAGAAGCAGAAAAAAGAGGCGATAAAGAGGAGCTGAAAAGGTTGACTAGCAAGTTGAAAATGTTTGCTTGCAGTTGTTTTTATGCTAGAAATAGTATAGAATACAACTGTTGAGGAAGGGCATTTTTGCATTGATATTTTTTGTTTTTTAACTAGCATTACTTTCAAAAAAATGGTTACAATCAAAAAAAGGAACAATAAAAAAATAACTGCCAATAAAAAAGGGATTGCCAAAAAATCTCCCAAGAGAAACGTTGCGCCAAAATCGAAAAATAAAAAGGCGATCAAGAAAAATGTTAAAAAGAGTTTTAAAAAGATAGTTAAAAAGAAGAATATTGCAAAAAATATTAAGAAAACTGTGAAAAAAGATAAAAAAATAATTAAGAAAAAATTGAAAAAAATAAATAAAAAGATGGTCAAAGCAACGCCGAAAAAATCAGTCAAAAAATCGGCGGTATTAAATAAAGGCAAGAAGGCGCTTAAGCCCAAAGAAAAAATAAATAATGTCATAGATGATTTAGTTTCTCGTGGAAAGCAACGGGGCTTTATAACAGAAGATGAGATTATTCATACTTTTCCAGATATGGAAAAGAATATTGAAGAATTAGAGGAGCTTTATAGCAAGCTGGAAACGGGCGGAGTGAGAATAATGAGTTCAGGCGAAGTAATTAAAAACGAAACGGACAAAATTGCGGAAGATTTTGTGGTTGAGAAAAATAAAGCCGGTAAAAAGAAAAAGAAAACCGTGGAAGAATCGGAGCCTAATTATAATGATTCAGTTCAGATGTATTTGCGGGAGATTGGCAAGGTTCCTCTTTTGAAATCTGATGACGAGGTTCGGTTGGCGAAATTAATTGAAAAAGGAGAGATTTCCGCCAAGCAAAAATTAACCGAAGCTAACCTTCGTTTAGTGGTGAGTATCGCCAAAAAATACGTGGGCAGATCTAATAATTTGTCTTTATTAGATTTGATTCATAAAGCAGTAGAGAAATTCGATTATCATAAGGGTTATAAATTTTCCACTTATGCAACGTGGTGGATTCGTCAAGCGATTACTCGAGCCCTAGCTGATCAATCCAGAACGATTCGTATCCCCGTGCATATGGTAGAAACTATCAATAAATACACACAGATAGTGAGACAATTAGTCCAAGAATTGGGCCGAGAGCCTTTGGCAGAGGAAATTGCTGCTGAAATGGATATGGAAGTGGACAAGATTAGGCACATTCAAAAAATTTCCCAAGAAACTGTTTCTTTGGAGACTTCTATCGGAGATAGTGATGATGATAGTGTGTTGGGTGATTTTATCGAAGACACAGAAACTATTATGCCCGACCAAACCGCTTCTCGGACACTTCTGAAAAGCCACGTGATTGAAATACTAGAAGAATTAAGTCCACGCGAACAAAGGATTTTAAAAATTCGTTTTGGTTTGGATGATGGCGTAACTCATACTTTGGAAGAAGTGGGGCAAGAGTTTGGCGTAACCCGAGAACGCATCCGACAAATTGAAGCTAAAGCCTTGGACAAAATAAGAAATCAAAAAGGCCTTGGAAAATTAAGAGATTATTAATTTTAAAAAATATAAAATTTCACCGTTCCCTCTCCACCTTTGGAGGGGGAGAATTAAAGAGGGGGTGGATTAAAATAAAAATATGGAAAATTTTGGAATAGAAGATGTAGTTTTTGAACCTCCTGTAGAAGGAAGGATTTCAAATGAGGGTCGTGAGCACGAAGGATATTTAAGCCTCAAAGATAGAATAGTGGAGGGTGCTTTAGCGGAGTTATCAAAAAAATTGGGATTGGGCTTGAGAAATGTTCGAGAAGAGAAAGATTTAATGGAATTTATCGAAACTAAATATTTGAATGATGGAAATGGCTCTACTATTGAAATGTTGACTGAAACTTGGAAGTCAACCTTGGCTGATAGAATAAATGAAGAAGCGAGTTTGGTAGAAAAGGAGCAAGCAAGGGATTTTGCTAGCGTGATGTATACAGCTATTATGGAAAAGCCTGAGTTCAAAAATAAGTATACTCATTAAAAATAACAGCAGACCCTTGATTTATTATATAAATAATATATAATAGTCTTTGTTGGCTTTGTGATGGGTTTTTTGATATTTAAAGCCAGTAAATTTTTTATATTAGATTTCCCCTCTCTCCCTTTGGACTAATTTTTAAAATTTGATTAATAATTTTATTGTTAATCAAACATTGAAAATTTAACCCAGTTAAATAGAGCACAAATTTAACGGGCCAAGCATTCCGCGATAGCTCTCCGCCAGCTGGCGGAGGTAGAGTAGTTGTCATATGTTTCATATATATTGCATTTATAATAAAAAAAACAATAAGATTTATATAGGACAAACAAAAGATCTTGAGAATAGATTAGAGTTACACAATCAAAAAACGTTTAAAGGTTTTACTTCTCGTTTTGATGGTGAATGGATTCTAATCTACTCTGAAGAAGTTGAATCTCGCATAGATGCCTTAAAGAGGGAGAAGCAATTAAAAAGTTTCAGAGGTAGAGAGTTTGTTAAAAATTTTATTCCGCGATAGCTCAGTGGTAGAGCAGTTGACTGTTAATCAATTGGTCGGGGGTTCGAATCCCTCTCGCGGAGCCCTGTACCGGCTGGTACAGGGCGGAGCCACGGAAAACTCCGTTTTGTACCGGCTGGTACAGGGCGGAGCCACGGAAAACTTTGTTTTGTAATGTTTATAATACAGAATGAAGTTCCATTGACTTCGCCTTCCAGTCGGAAAAATCACACAGTAGTGTGATTTTTTATTTTGTAGTATATAATTATTGTATGAAAAATAAAATTGTATTTTATTATGTCTATATATTACTTAGTCTGAAAGATGGTAATTTTTACATTGGATTTACAGAGGATTTAAAAAGAAGAGTTTCTGAGCATAATAGTGGAAAAACTTTTTCCACTAAATGCAGAAAGCCTTTTGAAATAATATTTTATGAAGCTTATAGAAATAAATATGACGCGTTGAGACGGGAAAAATATTTCAAAACCACAAAAGGCAAAACTACTCTTAGAAGTATGTTGAGAGAGTATTTAAATAAAAAATAGGTAAAGAGAAAAATTCCTCAAGGGCGGATCTGGAAGAAAGTATTTAAATAAGCAATTGAAACATTATTTTAAAAAAGATATTTAATTGTGATAATAAAAGAATTACCTATCTATATACAGAGAAAGACGGGGTCGAAGAATTTTTATACCAATAAAAATATCTGTGACCGAATCCCTCTCGCGATACTGCTATATGAGCAAGCTTTGTATACTGAATTTTTTCATACACCTTGATTTTAGCTAATTTAATCAAAGTGTTGCAATTAGTTCTTGAATTTGATGCTGGATGTATTGACGGCTTTTCTTAATATGGTATACTATAAATAATCATTTAAACCATATTAAGAAATTTATGCAATATTTAGACAAAAAAATTCAAAAAAGAATTGATGAAAAATTGACATTGCTTAATTCGTTTCGTCCACTTCCAGTTTCTGCGGTTAAAAAACTTAAGGAGCAGTTTGAAGTAGAGATGACTTACAATTCTAATGCGATTGAAGGCAATAGCTTGACGCTCAAAGAAACTTATTTGGTGATAAATGAGGGGTTAACCATAAAAGGGAAACCGCTCAAAGATCATCTTGAAGCTAAGAATCATCAAGAAGCGTTGGAATATCTTTATGATATGGTTGACTCTAATAAGAAAAACACTTTTTCAGAAAATTTAATCAGATCGCTTAATCAAATAGTTCAGCAAAATATTGATAAAGAATGGGCTGGAAGATATCGCAATAGCGCCGTGATAATTGGTGGTGCTGATCATCGACCGCCCGAGGCATTGGAAATTCCCAAAATGATGAGTAATCTAATCGACTGGGTCGGAGATAATAAGAAAAAAATGCACCCAGTTGAATTGGCGAGCATATTGCATCACAAGTTGGTTTACATTCATCCATTCTTTGATGGTAATGGTAGGACTTCACGTTTGGCTATGAATATTATTCTTATGCAAGCTGGATTCCCCTTAGTAATTGTAATGAAGAATGATCGTAAAAGATATTATAAAACATTGTCTTTAGCAGATAAGGGTGATTATGCTTTATTTGTAAATTTTATCGGTAGAGCGGTCGAAAGAACTCTTGATATTTATTTGAAAATATTAGCACCAAGCAGAAAAGGTAATGAAAAATTTATTTCTCTAGCTGAATTGGCTAAGAAATCAAAATTTACAGAAAAATATCTCAATCTTTTGGCGCGTAGCGGAAAACTTGAAGCACACAAAGAAGGCCGCAATTGGCTTTCGTCTAAAGATGCATTGAAGAGATATATGGACAGTCGCGAAAGGGTAAGAAAATAATTATGAATATGCCAAAAGCAAGCCAGAGTGGGGGATAAGAATGAAAAAAGAAAGCATAGCTGAATTTATTGAAACGTATTCTTTTAATAAGCAGGTAGCTAAATTATGATTTTCTATTAAAAATCATTAAGGGCCTTTATAAAGTTAATAGAAGTGATAGACTAATCATAAAGCTATTTTTTATTAACTTTCAAAAAAATAGTATGCCTAAAAAACAAAAGGGATTAATTCCTGAGCCAATAATATCGCACGATGAGCTTCTTCCATTGAATTTTATTTCATGGGAACAATTTGAATCTTTTTGCATTGATTTTATTAATGCGTTACATACAGGATCTGCTACAAAAGTTCACAAGTATGGAGTTAAGGGAAGTAAGCAGAGAGGCATAGATATGTTTGTGGATAAGCAGGATGGTAAGCATATAACTTACCAAAGCAAGGAATATCAATCCTTTACAAAAGCCAATGCGAAGAAAGCTATTAAGGACACTACCTATAAAGCTGATAGTTACACCATACTCGTATCCTCATTGGTGGGAACTGGAGTCAGAGATGTCTGCAGAAATAACAAAAAGTGGGATGTGCTTGATGCTGATGATATTTGCAGAAAAATTAAGTCTGGCTTATCTCCTGAAAATCAAAGAAGGCTGGTTGTTAATCACTTTGGTCATAGGTGGGCTGAAAAATTTCTTGGCCTGAAAAGCGTTTCTCCCTTTATTTCTTCAGAATACTATTTTGAAAGATTGATAAATAAAAACGATCTTTTCAATCAGGCATGGGATTTAGTGGGCAGGGATGGGATTATCAAAAAACTTGATGATTTTGTTGAATCAGACAGGGCTGTGTTTATTTTGGAAGGCATAGGCGGCATTGGAAAAACAAAGGTATTAAAGGAATTTGCAGGCAAATTCAGCGAAAAGCATCCTGGAGTAAAACTGCTATTTTTACAGAATGAAATGTCGGTAAGGCCAGAAGATATTAAAGATCTAGAATTAGAGTCATATGTTATTGTGATTGATGACGCTCATCGTCGTGAGGATATAGCGAATATCATCAATTTACTAAAAGCACATCCTAGAAGCATCAAATTCGTACTTTCTACTCGTCCACAAGGATCTACTCCCGTTAGATCTACTTTTATCCAAAATAATTATGATCCTTCTATTATTGAAAATGAGAAGGTTGAAAAACTTTCTTTAGAAGAAGCAAAGCAGTTGGCAGAACAGGTTCTTGGAAGCGCAAATAAGAGATTGATCGAGCATTTGGCAAAACAAGCAAAAGATTGCCCCTTGATATTAGTCGTTGGTGGTAAGTTAATTGTTCAAAAGGACATCCCGCTTGAATTATTGGAGCAGGATGAGAATTTTACAAGAATTGTCCTGGATAGATTTAGTGACGTTGCATTGGGGAAAATAGAAGAAGGTTATGACACAAATATTCTAAAGAGCTTTATAAATATACTGGCTATTATACAGCCAATAAATCCATCAGATGAAACTGTGCTTGATCTTTTGGCATCTTTTTTACCATTAGACAAAACTGACGTTATAAATATTTTGGATTTACTGGAGACTGATGGCGTGTTAGTAAGACGAGGACGCATGATCAGAATAATTCCAGACGTACTTGCTGATCATATAGTTTCCAGAGCTTGTCTAACCGTATCCGGGAAGCCGAATGGTTTTGCGCAAAAAGCCTTTGATCATTTTCAGGAAAGATGTTTTGAAGAAATTCTGCAAAATTTAGGTGAGCTTGACTGGAGAGTGAGCAGGTCGAAAGGAAAGGTTAATTTATTGGAAGATATCTGGAAAAAAATAGAAGAAAGTATCAAAAATGGAAATCATTACGAAAGAAGCGAGATTCTTAAGAAATTAGAATCGGTTGCATATTATCAGCCTGAACAAACACTGCGCATTATTGAGCATGTTATACATAATCCAGCAATTAAACCTGAAGATAAAAAATTTTCTAAACTATACGGCTTTAGCCATAAGGATTGTCTGACAAAATTGCCCGCCTTGCTTCAAAAAATATCTTATCATCTTGAATATTTGCCCCGTTGTTCCAATATCCTTTGGGAGCTAGGAAGAAATGATAAAAGAGCCACAAATCAACATCCCGAGCATGCTATGAGAGTTCTCGAGGGCTTGGCTAAATATGACATAGGTAAAATTGTGCAAGTTAATAAACTAATGCTCGAGGCTGTAAAAAAATGGCTAGAAAATGATGATGCTCACAAATATACCCATTCTACCTTTGATGTATTAGATCCGCTATTTGAAAAGTCTTCTCATTCTGATACATATGAAGGAAATAAAATAACCTTTCATCCTTTCATGGTAAGTAAGGAAAATACGGCTACAATAAGGAATGAAGCATTAAATATTGCTACTGAATATGCTTTAAAAAGTGATCTATCTATCGCTTTACGTGCGATTTCAAGTTTGCACAAGGCCTTAGCTGAGCCAACTGCACATTTTAATGGAACAATTTCAGAAGAGGAACATAAAAAATGGGAAAGTGAACAATTAGCAGCATTGGATAGTTTAAGGAAAATATCTAAAAGTAGAAAAGAACCCTTGGTTCATATAGCCATAAAAGACGACATTGTTTGGTATATTAAGAGAAGTAGAAATAATGGAGTAAGAGATGGCGCTCGCAAATTATTCGAAAGCTTGTCTAAATCATTTGAGACAAATTTAACCGAATGCTTAATGCGACCCGATGGGAAAGAATGGTTAGCTGAAGATGAAAAATATTCATATGAGGACAGACAAAAAATTAATCTAAATTTTCAAAAGTCTACAGCTAAAAAATTTATAAAAGAATATCCAAAAGCTGAAATAGGATTTAAAAAAATTGAGGAAATTTTCAAGGAGCTTGAATTGAGCACCAGCTTTTATAGCTCTAGCATGTTTCTGTCAGAGCTCGCAAAATTGTATCCTGATTATGCAAATAAATTGTGTACCATAACGATAAGAAGCAAGAAAGCATTACTTAGAAAGCAGGTTGATTTTTTGTTGTATGGAATGGATGATACAGATCATGACGCTTCATCAAAAATTGCCAGAAAAGCTATTGAAATTCAGGATGAGAAGTTATTGTTTTCAATGGCAAGTTATTATGGATATAGAGTTTCTGTGGAAAAAATAAACAAACTAGATATTGAAAATATAAAGAAGTTAATTACGCACAGAAATCCAACTGTAAGGAGATTGGCTGTTAGGGCAATTGGACGCATAGGAAAAAATGATCGCAATCTAGGAATGAAACTTATGAAATTGGCTAAAGTTGGGAAAGATGAACAAGTGGCTGAAGAATATGTTGAACAGATTAACAAGGCGTATGCTATAGATCCAGATTCTCTTGATAAAGAGGAAATCGCTATGATTTTTTCGAAACTGACTCAAGTAGAAAAAATAGGACATTACTGGATTGAAAATTTCCTAAAATATGTTAGCGAAAAATTTCCGGAGATGTTTATCGATTTTTTATTGAATAGGGTTAAGATAGGCGAGAAAAGAAAAAAATACACGTATGAGCCATTTGGTCATTCACTGCATAAACAAGTTTCTCCACTAAAAGACTCGCCTGATTACGAAAAAGTCCTCCGAAAAATTAGGGATGTTGCATGTGAGTATAAGAAAGATAATCATGCGTATGCAAAATTGTTTAAAGTTCTTACTGGAAATTTTAATGAAACTACCTTGGGTATTCTCACGGAATCGATTGATTCCCAGGATAAATCAAAAATAATGGGAATAGGATCATTAATACATCATGCATATCATGATTTTATTTTTGAGAATCCTGATTTTGTTGAAAAATTATTAAATGCAGCTAAAAACTTAGGAGAAGAATGCTATAAAAGCGTAAGAAGTAATTTATTTTGGGGAGCTAATTCACGTTCCAAAAGTGGCACTGCTGGCCAACCAATGCCTGAGGATATAAAAATGAGAGATGCATCCTATGAACTTATGCAAAAATACCAGATTGGCACACCTGTATATGAATTTTATAAGGATATTAAGGAATATGCTGAAGGGGAAATTAAAGAAAGTGCAATGAGAGATGAGGAGATGTTTGAAGAATAATGTCAGGGATCTTAAATTTTGTGTACGATTTGATAATTATCTTTTAATCTTTGGTCACATGGACAAACAAGGGGCAATTAGATTGCTCGAGATTAATTAACCTAATCTGCCACTGTGGCAACTTGTTGATTCTTGTTTTTTGAAACAGGTTCGAACTTCCTCCAGCTTTCGGAGCCACGCAAAATAAAAAAACTGCCCTTTAAACGAGGCAGATTTTTTATCGCGTGGCACCGCTTCAAAAAACTCAAAAAGACTGTCTTATAGGATAGTTTTTTTATTTTGAAAATTTATTTGGTGCTTGAGCGTATTATATGTTGATTGATATTATAATTTGTTTAAATTAATATTTATAAAAACACCCCCTCTTTAATTCTCCCCCTGCGCCACCGCTAAAGCTATAACGACACGCGGTCAAGGAGGGGGAGAGGGTGCGGGTATAAAAATAATTATATGAGAAAAATTATTGTACTCACATTTATTACACTCGATGGCGTGATGCAAGCACCGGGCGGACCCGAGGAGGATACTTCGGGTGGCTTCAAATACGGCGGGTGGACCGTGCCGTATTTTGATGACTTTGCGGGCAAAATTATGAATGAGCAAATGAAGAGACCCTTTGATCTGCTTTTAGGTAGAAAAACTTATGAAATATTTGCCGGGTATTGGCCGAGCCACGAAAAAGAATGGCCGGGTATTAATGAGGCTACTAAATATGTTGCTTCACATGACGCATCGCTAAAACTTGATTGGGATAATTCTGTGTTGCTTGCAGAAGATGTCGCCGAGGAGGTGAAAAAACTCAAAGCGCAAAACGGCCCTGATTTGCAAGTGCATGGCAGTGGCAATCTCATTCAAACGCTTTTGAAACATGATTTGGTTGACGAATTGTGGCTTAAAATTTTTCCCATTACGTTAGGTTCAGGTAAGAGACTGTTTGCCGAAGGCACGATTCCTGGGGCATTTAAGCTGACTCAAAACTTGACTTCACCGAACGGAGTCATCATCGCTAACTATAAACGTGCAGGCGATGTGAAAACAGGTTCGTTTTAAATAGTCTACATTTTGAGCAGTATCTGCAATAGACTGCACTATTGGTGGGTTTTCTATTTTTATAGAAATGCGATTCAAATTTATTCTAAAATTTAAAAAGACTATCTTGCCAGGATAATTTTTTTTATTATCTTAATCTGGAATTTAAACCAATTTATTTCAAAATTTAATCCCACTTTTTTCCTTCAAATGTTTGATATAATAGGGGGAATATAATAAGCGTTAGAATAGTTGAAACTGAAAGCCCAAAGATAATTGCCCAAGCCAAACCTTCCCAAACTGGGTCGGCAATAATAGTGAGTGATCCCAAGATTGCAGTAAGGGATGTTAGAAGAATCGGAAGTAATCTGACACGTCCTGCTTCCATTAAAGCATCAGTAAGTGGCAACTTACGCTCTTTAAGCTCATCAAGATAAGCCAGATATATGATAGCGTTTTTCACTACGATACCAGACAACGCAATAACTCCAATCATGGATGTGGCATTGAAATATGTACCTTTAGTTGCGCCCAGGACTGCAAATCCAACAAGCACCCCAATCAATGCTAGTGGAATAGTTGCCATAATAAGAAGAGGCACCACAACAGAACGAATTTGAATAACCAATACAAAATATATAAGTAGTAATGCTACTGCCATAGCTGTGCCAAGATCACGAAAAATTTCAAGTGTAAGTTTCCACTCTCCATCAATGCGAACATCTACACTTTGACCAACTGCATTTGTGTAAGTTACTCCTAGTGGCGACCATGATGTTATGTGTCCAGTGCCATCATTGAGATGATATCCAAAGAGTTTAGGAAAGAGGTCAAAGACAGCATACATAACACTTCTGGCTCCCATTTCTCCGCTAACATATATAACTTGTTGTCTCGCGTCTGTGGCAAGTTCACTTTGGGCGGCAAGAGGTTCCTCAATTAATAACTCCGATATGGGCACAGTGGCGCCAAGAGTACTTTTTACAGTGATATGAGAAAGGTCATTAATATCGGTCCGATCAGACTGCTTCATGCGCAAAATTACGAATTGTTGTTCAGCTTGACGATCAGTATTAGCCAGAGTTGTTTGATAGCGCGCAACATTTATGCCTGATAGCGCCGCGTGAAGAGTTTCAATAATTACCGCTGGTGCAACCCCAATTCGACCAGCTTTTTCAATATCAACTTTATATTGTTTTTCAATGGATCGTTGAGATGAAGATGTATTTAAATCGACAATGCCAGCGATGCTACTAGATATTTGTGCTAAATCTTTGGCAGTAGAGTCCAAGAGCTGCTGATCATTACCCTGGACTTTTAGGAAAAAAGTTGAGCGCACTGGTGGCCCTGGCGGGTCTTCAACAACTATTATTTTTGCATCACCAACATGAGTGAGAACTTCTTGGTTTAAAGTGTCACGTAGGCGCAGAGCGATTTGCTCTGATGTTTCGCTACGTTGGGTGTGGGGTGTAAGATTTATTTTTAAGGTTGCTTGATTCTCCTGAGAGCGCATAAAACTTCCTTTGAAGAGTCCATTAAAATCAGATATGGGTGCTGTACCGATAAAGCTCTCAACACTTGTAACTTCTTTTGAATTAAGCGATGCTTTTTCCAACTCAGTGGATACTTCATTTGTTTTGGTGTAAGTGGTTCCATTTGGCATATTTAAATAAATGTAAAATTGTTCTTTGTTGGCTTTCGGTAACATACGGAATTGTACTATTTTAAATAGGGGCAAAAGCAAAGAGAGAAAAAGCAAAACTCCAGCTGAGATTAATACGATATTTTTTTTACGCTTATTTTTTGCGAGATTACCAATTAATGTGGCATAGTGATTTTCAATTTTATGAATTGATTTCACAAACACATTTTCTTTTTCCTCAGCCTTGTGCGAAGAAAACATTCCAGTAAGCGCTGGATTGATAGTGAAGGCAAAAAACAATGAAACCAAAAGAGTTACAGATACGAAAAATGGAATAGGGCTCATATATGGACCCATCATGCCACTTACAAATGCCATAGGAATAAAAGCGAGGAGTATTGTAATTGTGGACATAAATACTCCCACGCCAACCTCATCAACTGCTTGGATAATTAGAGTTGATTTGCGACCGCCAGGATTATTTTTTATTGTTCTGTGCACATTTTCAATAATCACAATGGCATCATCAACGAGAAGTCCTAAGGCCAAAATGAGTGCAAAAAGCGTAATGCGATTTACAGTTTGACCAGCCAGGAGCCCAATTCCAAAAGAAGTCAAAAGGGTAAGTGGAATAGAAATAGCCACAATTAAGGAGTTTCTAATTCCTAAAAATGCCATTAAAATGATTACCACAATAACGATTGATAAAATAAGATGTTTGGTGAGAGTAAATATTTCATCATGGGCAGTTTCGCCATCATCTCTCAAGACTGAAAAATTGACTGATGAAAATTGACCTTGTTTTTTTGCAGTGGCAAGTTTTTCTCGAACAGCATTTGTAACCGAACTTATATTGGCACCTTTGATTTTTGCAATCGTAACGTAGGCTGCATTTTTTGGGTCAGAATTTTTTTCTGTGAAGTGTACATTTTTAGTTATCTCCCCAGGTCCCTGCGTAATTATTGCCACATCGCCAAGGGCGATGGGTTTATCCTGACTTGGGATTAGGACGATATGCGCAGCATCTTCGGTCGATGCTATGCTGCCGTTAACTCTCAATGTTTCTGTATCGTTATTATTTTTTAAGGGTTCGGCTGTATATATGCCGTTGGAAGTATTGAGTGTGTTAATTACATCTGAAACAGCTAAATGATAGGCGGACAATTTTTCGGCATTTAATTCTATTTGTAGATTATTGCTAAGCCCGCCAACTACAGCTACTTTTGAGGTACCAGTTACTAATTTTAGTTCATCAGCTAAGTCGAAAGCTAAATTTCGTAAGGCTTGTGGAGAGCGAGTGTCGGATGTCAGTGCTATGGAAATTATTGGAACATCATCAGGATCCAACGTTATCATAGATGGATCGCTGGCACCAATTGGTTTTTGAAACATGTTATCCTTAAATTTTTGAGAGAGTGAAATTTTTGCATTTTCAGCGGGAGTGCCAACTTTAAATTGCACCATCACAACGCTTTGGCCCCCATCAAATGAATGAGAAATAAGTTGATCGATATCAGGAAGCTCACTTATCGCATCTTCCATAGGACGAGTAACAAGCTCTTGAACTTGCTGAGCAGTCGCTCCAGGAAAAGCAGTCGTGATAGTAAAAGCTGGCGCAACAATATCAGGATTGTAGTTTTTTGGCATCAAGATGAAACTACCGATGCCCCAAGCTACGATAAAAAGCATAACTAAAATATTTAGCTCTTTATTTTTTACAAAAAGACTAGCCATGCGTCCAGCTAAGCTTAATTTTTTTGGATGCTCTTGGTTTGACATATTAATTTGATTCATAAGGTTTTGTGACTGATCCATTGATTAAATATTGTTGACCCTCTGTTACGATTTTTTGATTTATTTCTAAACCTTGAGTCACATCAATTAGACCATTATGTTCAGAGCTTATTTTTATTGATTGTTCTTTGGCAATATTATTATCATCTAGAGTAAAAACAATTTGATCTCCTCCGCGAGAAACGACTGCGTTTCTTGGAATCGAAACTGCCTCTTTGGTGCTTGGAATTAAAATCTGCCCATGCAAAAAATCCCCCAAGTAAATAGTATCAGAAGTATCGTCTATGTGTATGCGTAGGAGTGTCTTTAGACTTTGTGTATCACTGCCAGCTGAAACGGTAGTTACTACACCAGAGACAGGTTGTCCACTTGAGGTTTGTAATGTTGCAATTGCTCCAACGGTAACACTCTGTCCATTGGTGGCTGAAACATAAGTTTCCAGCTCCTTGCTATTTTGAGTACTGATACTGACAAGTGGCATAGAAAAGTTTGCAAATCCGCCTTCATGTCCATAAATGGTTGTTATTGTTCCCGAAAATGGAGCAACGAGGGTTGAATTATCTTTATTAGCCTGGGCGACACCCAACGCTCCTTGAGCTGCAATTAGCTGATCTTTAGCTGCTTGAATTTGGAGATCACGGCCACGCTTAGCACTCTTCGTTGCCTCATTGTTTGAGCCAGAGTCACTTTTAGCTTGATCGACAAGTTGGTCATAATATTTTTTGCTATCAACTAATGTTTTAGCTAATGCATCAACATTTGCTGACGCTGCTGCAATTTGAGCGTTAGAAACATTTGCATCGATTGTTGCAAGGACAGTGCCTTTTTTTACTGTTTCTCCTTCATGCTTGAATATATGTAAAATTCTCCCGCTACTTGCTGGGGAAATATCAGCCCTATTTTCTCCGCGAACAAATCCGGAAATTTCTAATGGTATACTTTTGTCAGCCGCATGCGCTGTAATAATTTTTACCACTTGAACTGTTGGAATATTTTTGTTAGCGCTGTTACTATTCATCTTTGAGAATAAAAATGTGACTAGAATAACTATGGTAATTACTCCAAATATGGAGTAACGCTGTTTAATGAAAAACTTTTGCATATTTTTTTAAATGGGTTATTAATTAATTGTAAATAAAAAATCTTTCGAGACTATGTATTTGACATAATACCCCAGGGGGGTATATACTGTCAAGTATGTAGGAGAATAGATTTTATTTGAGCAAAAGCAATATTAAGTTTAACCTATTATATTTAGTAATTAATTAATATATTTAAGACAAACATATGAAAAACGAAGGAATCATTGAAAGGAGTATTCAAATAGCCATTTCAGCGATCTTGTTTCTAGGTGCGTTTTTTTGGGTAAGTGGAATTTGGCAAGTCGGGCTTCTTATCGGGGCTATGGCTATTGGTGTGTTTGCGATAATTGGATTTTGTCCGCTGTACGTCTTGATTGGTAAAGAGTCGTTATATTCGGTTAAAAAAATAACCAAAGGAAAATTTTTATTTCTTTTTGTTTACACGTTTATTTTACTTTCTGCGGGAGCATATGGAAGTGTTTTTTTAACCAAGAAAATATTTGTGGAGGATTTTAATGCAATGAACAAGGATTACAAGCAGACACTTTTTGAGACTGGACAAGGGAAGAGAATGGAGTCTAAAGAAAATTACGATAAACTAGTTGTTTCATACGCAATTTTTGAAAACAAATATTTAGTATACCACCCTTATTCTTTGCGAGGGGACGTGTCATTTGATGCTGATTTAAAAAAGATTGAGGAAATTATTCTGGGCGCAAAGGATGGTGTGTATAATGGGGATTTAAAAGCGATGCACTTAGAATTTGAAAAAGTGCGTCCAATTACCCAGGACATCTTGAAGCGCAATGGTTTTTCTATGCTTGCAATAACATTGGTGGATTTTCATGATTCAATGGAAAAAGTTCTCGATGGGGCAAATGCAAAAGATGCGGCAAAAGTAATCGCAACATATGATGAAGCCAACAATAAATTATTAGCAGTTGAACAAGAGGCCAATGACGTTGAGATTCAAGTAATTCGCAAAAATTTGGATGAAATTTTACAGCTTGCCAAGGATGGAAAGTCAGATCAATTGCCAACAATGGCAGGAGAGCTTAAAAAAAACTTTGTAAAAGTGTATTTAATTCGTGGCTAAATTTTTACATTATGGTGTATAATAAAATCATAAAGATTTAATTTTATGGCAAAAGCAAAAAAAACGGAAAAAGAATTACGAGAACAACTATCCAATAGAATTGTTCGTATTGAAGGACAGCTAAGGGGTATTCATCGCATGATTAAAGAAGAAAAGAAATGCGTTGATATTATCATGCAAGTATCGGCCATTAGATCGGCTATTTCTAATCTGGGTGTGGAGCTGTTGAAAAATGACCTTGCGTGTAAACAGCAAGGAAAGAAGACTATCGATGAGTCGTACCTAAAAACATTATTTAAAATAAGTTAATTTTTTATTAATAATCATATGAAAAACGAAAGTGGTCTAGATCGCATAATTAGAGTAGTTCTGGCAGTTATATTTTTTATCTTAGGGGCTTATATTTTTACTGGCGTATTGAGTGTGGTCGCATATGTTTTGGCGGTTGTTATGCTTTTTACTGCAATGACAGGATTTTGTTTGGGGTATAAGCTTTTTGGAATCAATACGGATAATAAATAAGACGAAAATTATAAAAGTACAGTTCAGCTAAAGGCAGTTTTTTGTCTCGCAGCGTCGCTTAGACATTATGCGAATTTTGCGTGAATTACGAGATGACGAAGTAATTCTTCGTGGTAATTTTTTCATACACTTTGATTTTAGCTAGTTTAATTAAGGCGGTATTGTAATTATTTCTTGAAAGCAGAATTGTACAACGTAGTTTACGTATTGGAATGTTTTATGATAAAATTAAATAAAATAAATTTATTATTAAAAAATAGTATGGATGCGAGGAGAATGTCAAAAAAATAATTAAAATATAATCATATGACACAAAAAGAAGCATTAAAGGGTTTGCGGATTCTTTATCCTATTTGGATGGTGGTGGGAATGTTTAGTCTCGTGTATGTTCCATCTAGGCTTATTGCTGAGGATGCAGTTCAGACTGCAAATAATATTTTAGGCAATGAACTGCTTTTTAAGCTTGGTATTGTTGGCAATTTGTTTGCTCAATTACTCTTTATCTTTACAGTTATTTTGCTCTATCATTTATTTAGGTCAGTTAGTAAAACATGCACTTTAAACATGCTTATTTTTGCTCTAATATCAGTACCTATTGCTATGGTTAGTACACTCGGACAACTTGCAGCACTCAATCTTGCCGGGAGTGACAATGCTCTTATGATGCTTTTCATAAATCTAAACGAGCAAGGTATTATTATCGCTTCAATATTTTGGGGACTTTGGCTATTTCCGCTTGGAAATTTAATTAGACAATCAGGCTATTTCCCAAAGCTTATTGGACCAGCTGTAGTGATAGGAGGAATTGGATATTTATTTGGATCATTCGTTCAGTTGCTAATGTCTAACCCCGAAAAAATAATGCCAATATTTGATATCCTAACTTTAGGAGAAATGGTATTTATAATGTGGCTTGTGTTTCGGGGAGCTAAAATATTTGAGACGGAGAAAGTCTAAAAATAAAAAGAAAAAAATAAATGCAAGGACCGTTCTTGCGAAATATATATTTTGATTTTATTTAATTTAATCAAAGTGTTGCAACTATTTCTTGAACTCAAGAGACGACGGATTGACACATCAATCGGAATGTATTAAGCTAGTTTTTAGTCCGCAGAACAAAATTGTTCTGTTTTATCAAAAAACAAAAGAGAATAAGAAAGGGAGATTATGAGAATTATCAGTGGCGAGGAGTTAAGGCATACTTTTCTTGAAAAATCTTTTCAAGAAGCCTATCAGAATGTAAGAGGTGAAAATATCAGCAGATGTTTTGCAATTTCTGGCGGAGAAAAAAATTTTGGTAGCACAATCCCAATTTTTGTCCGTATTTTTATCGAAAATGGTAATCAATCCAAAGAGAAGCAACCATATGTTCTTAGCCTGAGATTTCATAACTTTGGCGAAATTGTTATGATGGACATTATCAGTCTGGACAGAAAGAAACATCTCGGTATTGCAGAAAATCATGCTGAGAGAATGTATTGGGTAGCGCTGAAAACGTTCAGAAATAATAATACACTACCCGGCTTTGGAGTGCCTATATTTGCGATGGGTGCAAATCTGAAAGTAGTTTCCGACAGTGCCTTTATTCCCTTTGGACAGAGTGTCGATTTGGGGGGAGAAATTATTGGCCTAGACGTCAATGAGGTTGTAAAGCAACTTGCTTTTTTGGGCGGCCTAAGCAGAGAAAGAAATGCAGAAGGTGATGCCTTCCTCAGAAAATTTCTTGACTTTCTATCGGCAAATAAAAGAAAACAAGATTTCTATGAAAAATTTGTCAGAAAATTCGTTGCTGGCAATCTCAATGGCCATAACTTTTCCGCCTTGATGACCATGAAAGTTTTTGAGCGAGGACTCATAGAAGGCCGAGATGATTTTTCGGAAATTCTCGCCGAAGAACTAGTCGCGGGTTTTGCCCAGAGCTGTTTGGCAATTGGCGCAGAAAAAAAGAAAAGATAAAAAGCAGTCAAGTTTGACTGCATAGAATAAAGCTGGGACCATCGTTGTGGTTAAAGATTTTTTTAATTGACGCATTTCTATTTGTAGCGTATAATTACTATCACCTTGCTCGAAATAAGGAGATCGCGCAAGAAAATTAAATATTTCTCCGCTAAATAAATATGAAAAAATTATTTGGTTTTGTTTCGATAACTCTTTTTATTATTGGGTTATTTTTTTTATTGTATTATTTTTTCTCAGCAAAAAACAATACGCCAGTGCAAGCTGTTAGTGGAGAGCCTGCATTCGGAGAGATGACTGTAGTGGAGGATAAGCCTCTGGAATATCAAGCTATTTCCGAAGAGAGTGTCAGAAAAGAGGCAACAGATGCCACTCCCGATGTCGTGGCAGTAAATTATTATGTCAGTCCATCTGGTAGCGATAGCGCCGATGGGTTGTCTGAAGTCAAAGCTTTTAAATCGATACAAAAAGCTATTGATCTGGCTCAGTCAGGCGAGACAATAAATCTAACCAAAGGAACATATCTGCAAGACTTTGTTTCCAAACGCAATGGCAATATCGATGCTCCCATTATAATCAAGGGGACAGCGGAGTCTATTGTGAAGGGCGGAGGAAAAGGACGAGTAATCGAAATTAATCATGATCATATTGTTTTGGACGGGTTTACTGTTGATGGTTTTTTTGACTCAGCCAAAAAAGTGGAGAGCTATCGAGATAAATTAATCTATGCGCTTGGGAAAGAAAAAAAAGATGGCGTAACTGGATTTAAAATTAAAAATATGAATATTAAAAATGCGGGCGGAGAATGCATCCGTTTGCGTTATTTTGCGACCAAAAACGAAATTGTTAATAATGTAATCACTAATTGTGGAGTGGTTGATTTTAAATTTGATGGTGGCGGAAAAAACGGCGAAGGGATTTATATCGGAACGGCTCCCGAACAATTAAAGGATGGAAAAAATCCAACCACTGATCCGGATCAATCTAACGAGAACTGGATTCATGATAATGTGATTGATACGCAAGGCAATGAATGTGTCGATATCAAAGAATCTTCTTCGGGAAATATTGTGGAAAGAAATAAATGTACCGGACAGAAAGATACTGAATCGGCCGGCTTGGATGCGCGTGGCAATGGAAATATTTTTCGTAACAATCAAATCTTCGGCTGTTTGGGCGCGGGAGTGCGGTTAGGTGGCGATGAAAAAGCTAATAATATTTATGACAATAAAAATGGCGGTGTAAAAGTTATGCGTTCTCCGCAAACAATCTGCGGAAATACTGTTACAAATTGTGGCAAGGGAATCTGCGTGGGTGATTTTTCCAAAAAATTCGATCCTATTATAAAGTGTAGTTCATAACCCTAAAATAATCTGATTTAGAGTTTACGTGTTTGAATATTATTTGCTACTGTCGAAAAATTTAAGTTTTAAGTTAAGTTCTTTTTCGTTTAGTTGTTGGGCATAAAAAACCGGAACAAATTTATCAAGGTTATTTTTTTCGCTTAGATTGGGATAAAGAATATTATTTTTTTCGGAAATTTTGAATGGAGGCTGAAACCTTTCTTTTTTCAAAAAAGAAATTAATCCCAGACTGCCAGTTGGATTTTCTCGGGGAAATTCGGCTGGATCCGGGCTTTCCATCCAAGAAACATAAATTGCGCCAGATTGATTGGTGCCAATATTGGGAAAAAATTGGTAATTTTCTGAAGGAGAAACGATTTCAATTTCGGACCAGCGGTCGTCATAAAAATTGCGGTAAATTATTTGGCTTGGTCCATCAATCATCGTTTGAGCTCTCCAGACAACATGTATTTTTTCCAGCTTATCAATAGTCACACTGATGTGCCTGGAGTCAAAAAAGGAATCAGAGATTGCTTGCCAAGCGGTCCAAGTTTCTCCTTGATCTGAGGAAGATGCATATTGGATCTGTTGCAGATTATCTTCATTTCCCAAAGATGAATAAGCAAATAAATAAAGTTTTCCATTTTTGTCTTCAATCAAAGCGGGTCGCGAGTGGGTATTATTTTTTGAGGGAGAAATATTTTTCCATTTTGTCCAAACGGCTCCGCCAGTATTTGATTTGCTAAATTTGATCTGCTGTTTTTCATTTTCTTCATCCTTCCCCTCCCAAGCGACATAGAGGGTATCGTCTTTTCCAGCCAAAAGCATTGGATGCTCTTGCCAAAGTTCATCATTTTCATAGCCGCTGACATAGGCGATGTTGCGCCAGCTTTCCCAATTTTCAGCGTCTGAAGATTTGCGGGAGTATTTTATCTGGCGATTATTTTTTTTGTTTTCTGTGTCGGAGCCATACCAGACAACATGCAGAGTATTTTTCGCATCAATTGCCAAGGAAGGGACGCGCTGGTCATTATTTCTTTCAATGGAGATGATTGGTTTTTCGGTGCCGGAGATGCGCCAATCAGATAGGGTTTGGGAAATTTTCGCGATAAAGATTTCTGCATTTTTCTGGTAATCTTTTCTGTAGCCGACAAAAATATTTCCCGCGCTGTCTTGAACAAGCTTTCTTTGGCCGGAATAACCCAGCGCGCGCGAATCTGAAATGGTATCGATTTGAAGTTCTCCAGCGAAAAAACGTTCTTTTTCCAATTGTTGAGTCTTTCTGAGAATTAGGACGCCAATAGCGGAAAAAATTAGCATAATTAAAAAAGAGAGAAACAGCTGGGTGTAAATTTTTTTACTGAATATTGTTTTCATAAGCATCTTTTGCTATAACGCCATCCTTGGTATTTTCAAGAGTTTTGAAATTATCAAGAAAGATATTATGGTTGGCATTTTTTAACGTAATTCCAATCTTATTATCCAAAACAGAATTATTTGCCAGAATATTTTTCTCGGCTTGATCGTAGATATAGAAACCATTGCTGTTTTTGGTGATAGAATTATTTTTTAAGAAATTTTCCCGGGCGCCCTCATTCAACCGGATGCCACGGATATTGTTATGGATATTATTATCCAAAATAATATTTCTATTGGACTGATAGATTGCAATGCCATCCACATTGCCGTAGATTGTGTTTTTTTGAACGAGATTATTATTAGAACTGCGGTCCAGCATTATGCCATGCAAACGGTTATTGTAAGAGATATTGCCAACGATGGCATTATCGAAACAACGCTTGGAAAGAATTATTCCATGATTGCCATTTTGATAAGCTAGATTATTTTCAATTAATAAATTATTAGAATCGTCGTGCGGATCTAGGCCGTATTCGATGTTGTCATAAAATTCGTTTTTTGAAAAAACTATTCCCGTTACGCCGAAAGTATAAGCTCCAAAATAGTTATTGTGAAATTTGCTGCCAGTTACTACGCCGGTAAGCAAGCGGTCATGCAATCCTTGGCTTTTGATTTTCCAAGAAACTCCATAGGAACCGCCAAATGGTCCGCCACGCTTGGGCAGTCCGGCATAGCCGAGGTAAGCAAGCTCTGAATTAAGGATGTCCATGCGCCCGCTGTTTTTGGCAGTGATGTAAGCTCGGCCATTTGCATAATTAAAATCAGGCGTGTTATTTTGCTCGTCCCAAGAGGTAATTTTTGTTTTGGAAAAAAGCATGTTGCCAGTTTCGGAGCGAAGCCAGACAAAATCATCGCGGTTGCTTTTTAATTTTAAATAATTTGTCTCAGGACTATTTAAGATTAAAGTTACATCTTTGCCGATATAAAGATTGGCCCGCAAAATCCATTCCCCTGGAGATAGCTGCTGGAGAAGATGTTTATTTTCCAGAGCGAGGGCGCGATTTATTCTGCCGAGTGTCGCGACACTTCCTCCCTGTTTTACAAAAATTGTGTTGCTAGGCGCATCATAGGTAACGTTTATGGGCTTGGCAAAAACGTTTAATAAATTAAGACTGATGGGACTGTGCAAATCTTTTATGGCAATAGCAACTTTTGTGCCGGGGCTAAGAATTGTGAATCTTGGAATGGGCGCTTTTGTATCGGCGTTTAAAATTTTCCCCGTTGAGATTAAATTAAATCTTTTTTCTAATAAAGGCAAAGTTTCGTCGATTTTTGAGATGTAATAGCCGTAAGGATCGGATTGATTTTCCTTGGCAAGTTCGATTCCTTGGCTTTCCAATTCAGCGCTAGCGGGGCGCGGTTTTTCTGGTGTAAAAATTGAAGGAAGTTTATTTTTATTTTTAAGATTATTTCTTTGAAGTGTTGATGCCTCTAACTCTTGGAGCGAAACAATTTTTAAAGTGGTATTTTTGTAAGAAAAAATAATGAAAAATATTCCAAAAACCATAGAAAAAGTTGCTATGTAAGTTGCGAAGCTTTCTAAAAAAGTAAAACTTTTTAAACGGCTTCTATCCCAGCGAGTAATCCAACTTTGTTTATCGATGGTGACTAAAGCATAAATTTTAATTACGGCGATGGCAAAAGTAGTGATGATGTAGAGTGGCAAGATAAAAATGTCAGCAGGCTTTTCTCTGAGGTGGGGAAATATTTTTATGATGCGGCTCAAAATCCACCAAATGGCAATAATAAGAGCGATTTGCCAGTGGCCGAAATAAAGCGAGATTATGAAATAAGAAAGGCCAATCAGAAGTGTTACGGGCGAAACTAATTTGTCCAGCATGTGAAGAGCTAATATTTTATGATTTTTCCAAAGCCATCCACTCAATAAAACCCGGGAATCAGAACGCAAACCGTTTCTGGTCCAGCGTATTTTTTGTTTGAGGTAGCTGACGATGTCTGGCGTGCCATTGGTGTAAACTGTAACGTTTTTTAGATAGCGAGTTTTCCAGCCCTTGGCGTGAATAAAATTGGTAAGGGATTTATCATCGCCACTAATCATTTTTTTGCCCCAAAACTTTTCATTTTCGAGCTTTTTTAATTCATCAATGATCGCGATTCGGCGATAGACGGCAGTTCGTCCAGAGATACAAAGCATAGCGTCGCTTACGGTAGCGAGAAAAGGATATTCAAACAGATAGCGGTCGTCTAAAAGAATTTTAAATAATTTTCGCGCCAGAGTATCGGGCTTTAAAATATCTTGCCTGGTTACCAGTCCGCCAACTTCAGTGTCGGCAAAGGGACCCAGTAGGTCGTCTTTAATATCCGGGCTCCAGATAGTGTCGCTATCAACAAAGGCGATAATTTCACTTGTGGCTGTGCGAGCGCCATCGGCTAGGGCGGGGCGCTTGCCAGGTTTTTTGGTGGCGATTAATTTGGCACCGGAAAAATTCTTTGAAAATTCTTTGAAAATTTCAATTGAACTTTTGTCTGTATAGTCAATCACAGCAATAATTTCATCCGGCTGGTTGATTTTCCAAGACTGCAAGGCCAGTTGAAACATTCCCGGATCTTCATTATAAACCGGAGTAATGATGGAAAGAGTGGTTTGATAATCTCCCTGGGGCGGACGATAAAAAAGAGAAATTATTTTTCGAATAATCCAAACACTCCAGCGCCAAAATCCAATGATGCCGATGGGGATATAAAAAAGCAAAAGATAATTAAAATGATTTAAAAAAGAAAATAATGCGTCCATAAAATTATTCTTTTAATGGATAAAAAAACATTGCTGTGGGATTTTAATATCCCAAGTATTCTTTTTCTTTCAGATGCTCGTTGATCTTAATAACAGCGTGCAAGAGGGGCATTTTCTTTTTTGTTTTTTCGTTAGCCCAATTCAAGAAGGCTAACGTGTCTTTGGGCAAGCAAGAACCATCAAATGGCCCGAAATTTCGGATGCCATATTTTTTATTCCAAGAAGCCTCAGCGCTTTCAACCACAGCTTCAAAAATCTTATCAGCATCAACCCCGGCTGATTCAGCTACGAGGCGCATCTCATTGAAGAAAGAGATTTTATTGGCGTTATAGATGTTGTGCACGTATTTCATCATCTCAGCTTCTTTGATAGTCATGTGGATGATGGGTGCGTTGAAAGGTTGATAGAGCTCCTGGAGAATTTGAGCGACTCTGGGTTCGCGACTACCAAGGATGACAATCCAAGGATGCATAAAATCTTCTTCAGCACTAACCTCGCGAAGAAATTCGGGATTCATAGCAATGCCAAAATCCTTATCCGCTTTTTTGTCAGAATATTTTTCCAGAATTGGAGCAAAGCGCTTTTCCACTGTTCCCGGAGGGACGGTGGAGCGGATTATTATCAAGGGCCAGTTGGCGTTACTTTTAAGGACGCGTCCGAGGCTAGCTAGGGCGGAATCAATAAAACGAAAATCTAAGTGGTCGTTAATGGTTGGAGTAAGGACGCTGACCACGTAAATGTCGCGATCATTGGAGCAACTTGCCCCGATATTGCACGCTTCTAACCCTTCCTTATTGAGAGATTCAATAAGAATGGTGTTAATATCAACAAAGGTTACATCATGACCCAGGCTCAGAAAGCCTTTCCCAGCGGCTTTTCCCACAAAGCCAGAGCCGATTATGGAAATTTTTTTCTTATTAATATTAACAGGAACAATTGGGTTTTTTGTAGTTTCTCGTGTTTCCATAGTTTTGAATTTAGGTTGATTATCTAAAAACTAACGGTATAGAACACTATAAGTACTTTAATTTTATAGCTTTTTTTGGAAATAGTCAATTTTATTTTATTTTATTTTTATTTTTATTTTATTTTTTTATTTTTATTTTATTTTTTTATCTTCAACAAATAATTGCAACGCTGTTAATAATTAAGAAAAATTAAGTTCCCTCACCAATGTCCGGCCGGACATTGGTGAGGGAGGGCTAAAATAAAAATTATAAAATGCGGAAGTTTACAAATAATTTGTTGATTTCAAAATACATTCATGATAAGTTTAGACTAGAATTTAATTTATTATAACGAGCATATTGATAAATCCAAATAGAAAAAAGGTATTTAATTTATGAAAAATAATAATAAAAAACAATTAAAGAGAAAATATTTTTCCGGAGACTTTGAAATTACGAATTGGAAAAATTTACAGATTGAACTGGAAAAACTTTTGTCTTATAAAATTGATTCAAAAGAGGATTTGATTAATTTTTGGGAAACGGTTAGCGAGTTGGATAAAATAGTTGGAGATAAAGGAGCTTGGCTATATATAAACATGACGCGTTTTTCAAATAACACTGAATATCGAGATGCGTTTAATTTATTTATTTCTGAAATAGCGGCCAATAGTGAGCTATATTCATTTAAATTAAAAAAGAAATTTTACGACAGTCAATTTTCTAGAGAACTTTCTTCAGAGTATGTTCATCTAAAAAAAATTATTGCCAATGAAATTGAATTATTCAGAGAAGAAAACACCCCGTTGTTTGTAGCTGAGCAAAAGCTTTTTGTAAAATATAGAGAGATAGTTTCAAAGATGACAGCAATTTATGAGGGTGAGGAAAAAACAATTCAACAACTTTCTTTATATCTTGAGAACAATAATCGCCATGTGCGGCAAGAAGCTTGGCAACTTATGCTGGGCTGTTATAAAAAAGAGCAAATCCGATTGGATAATTTATTTGACGAATTAAAAAGCATCCGCGTGCAAATAGCTCAAAATGCCGGCTTCAAAAATTATCGTGATTATGCGCACCAGGCCAAAGGACGATTTTCGTATACGCCTGAGGATTTATTAAAATTTCATGAGACTGTTGAAAAAGTAGTTGTTCCCTTGGTGGAAGAATTTAAGAAAGAGCGAAAAGATAAATTAGGTTTAGAAATTTTAAAGCCTTGGGATATGAAAGTAAATGTTGAAGGCGAATTTCCAAATCCATTTGAAACGCATCAAGATCTAATCGCAAAAGGAATAAAAACAATTTCCCAAGTGGACTCATTGTTTGGAGAAGAGTTGGAAAATATGCAAAAAAATGGATTTATCGATGCTCAAAATCGCAAAGCCAAAGCTCCCGGTGGGTATTGCTATCCTCTGTTTGAGCAGGGTTCATCTTTTATTTTTATGAATGCGGTCGGTATTGAGCGTGATGTAACTACATTTATTCATGAGTCAGGTCATGCGATGCATAACATGATGAGTAAAGAGCAGGCAATTTCTCAATATTTAGATATGCCAATGGAGGTCGCCGAATTGGCCTCTATGGGAATGGAGCTTATCTCTATAGATCACTGGGATAATTTTTACAAATCAGGCATGTCGGAAATTATAATAAAAAAAGAACTGATAGATAAAATAAATTTTCTTCCTTGGGAGGTTGCGGTGGATGCTTTTCAACATTGGATATATTTAAATCCTAATCACACGGCGAAAGAGCGGGGTGAATATTTTGCCAGTCTTTTGGATAGGTTTAAAATTGATGGCGATTGGACTGACTTGGAAAAAGAAAAAGCTATGCGCTGGATGATGCAACTGCATATTTTTCAGTTGCCGTTTTATTATATCGAATATGCGATTGCTCAACTGGGAGCAATTGCGATTTATCGCAACTATCGCCAGAATCCACAAAAAGCAGTGGAACAATATAAAAATTTTCTAGCTTTGGGTTATACAAAGCCAGTTTCTGAAGTTTATAAAGCCGCGGGAATTAAATTTGATTTTTCTCAAAAATATATCGCAGAATTAATGGAGTTTGTGAAAGGGGAATTGAGGTAGCTCCTCACTAGCCCTATGAAAAAAAGCAGACATGTCTTTGCGAGGAGGGTACTCCCGACGTGGCAACCCAGGAATGTGCTAAAGAGAAGATAGTAGGAGAGAAAAATTTTGCAAAAAAATGATTCCATGATATTCTTAATAACCAAAATATTTAATTTTGGCTGTACCTTGAAATTAAGCTAATCGATTATATGTCACTCTAAAACGAAAAAGGCTATTTAAACTTCAAGATTGGAGACAGGCTATGAACGCAAAAAAACCTGCTTTGGATGCAAAAGGCGTAAGTAAGATTTCTCTCTCAAAATCAGTTTTGTGGAAAATGGCCTACGGAGAGAAAAGTACAAGGCGGACTTGCCCAGTATGTGAAAAAATAAAAAATCCTGATGATTTAGTCTGCGATAAATGTATCGGCCGGTATGGAAATGAACTGAATATAGTCATCCATAACGCCCTTTGCGAAATTTGTCCTGAGCGATATCAGCAAAAAAGAAGTGTTACGATTGAATTTGAAATTGTAGATGGGCGGCCTGCCGTTAAAAAACTAGAAACCCCGACCGAGATAAAAGTCGAGGAGAGTAGCGTGGAAATGCCTTGCCAGGATATTCCCAAAAACATCAGCGGAGAAAATAATTTGCTCGAAATTGTGCCTGGGTTTTATTTGTACGAAGATGAGATTAGGAAAATGGCAAATAGAGAGCCTGGAGTTGAGGTGAATTGCCCGATCTGCAAAAGTCCCAAAGGAAATGAGAATTGGATGTGTTTTTCTTGTGCAGAAGAGAGAAGAAGTTTTATGTTCAAGAGGAACTTAATTCAATATTCAATCATTAGATTACCTGCGCATGTGAGTTTTGTTGACGGAATTATCTGTGAGCAAGAAACTGAAGAGATTCTTTTGAGATTTGCGGTCAAGGTCTTAAGCTCCCCAGCTAGAGATCTTTTTGCCAAAAAACCTAGATATCTAAGAACTCTCCTGAGGTATTCTCCCGACCTGGAAAGCTGGAGATTGCCGGTTGCTTCTTGCATCGTGAGCAAAGTAGTTTTTCATGCTTTCGCTATTGTTGATGGCAAACCCTGGTTTAAGGGTGCTCCCTCTAGCAATCCAGGGGAAATTATTACTCAGCCAATTATTGCTACGGAAATAATTCCGCAAGATGCCGCTGAGGCAATAATCAAACTCACTGAACCGGCAGTTCCTATCCCTGTGAAAATTCTCACCAGAGAAAGTTTCTCGAGAGAAGCTTCAGAGATGTTTGCGGGGATAAGTGAAAACCTTAATGAGAATCTTCGAACGGGAGAATCTCTAGCCGCTTTTCTTTCCCAAAAGGTTTTAGAATGGAAAGAAGCTACCGGCAAGAAAAATCCAGACACAAGAGAATTTTTTGCCAAGGTTCCTTTTTCAGAAAAATTTCTCGAGCAACTCAAGCAAAGTGGTAATTGCTCTTTGAAATTTTTTACTGAACTGGCTGAATATTTCACGATGTCCGGTGAGGAGATATTGGCAGAGGGTTTGTTGACTCAGAGTCAGAAAGAAAATCTTCAAAAGAGTTCTCTTTCTGAAACTGATTTAGAAAAAAACAATCAGGAGAAGATTGTGGTCGACGACTCGACTGAGGTCGTAGATAAGAAGACCAATCCAGAGGAACAGTTAGCGGATGATGAAGAGATTGTATTTGTGAAATTGGCCGAGTCTCTGCTGGGAAAAATTCAAAAAAATCTCAGAGAAGCTCCCCCTGTTGCGAAGGCTTTGTGGGCTTTTATTAACGAGACGGCCAAGGAAAAAAGAATGACCATCGTGGACTTTGGAAAAACCATCGGCATTTATACATCTTCTCTATGTGCTTTGAAAATCGGCGGCAATAAACAGCAATGTTTGTCGGTTTCAAAGTTTAAAGAAGTTGTCGCCAGGATGGGTTTGTCCAAAGAAATAATCATTGCTAGAGGACTTGAGCTTTTAGTTAAAGAAGGCGACACTAGCGCACGAAACGAATTTCTGGCAATAAAAAATTCAGGTGAACCGGAAAAGGTTGCTGAAAGTTTAAAAAATTAAAAACATAGAAAACAAAGGGAGAACGCCCTGCCAGTCATTGACTCGCAGGGCTTTTAAATTGGAAAATTGTTTTTAAAAATTATTAATGTATGAATGGCGTGCTTGACTTCGCGACTTAATCTTGCTAGCTTTAGATAAAGATTTCCGGGGATATTCGTTGTGCTTAAAACATTTGATCAAGGAGGGAGTGAAATGTTTGACGAGAAAAATACACCGCCAGTACTTTGGGAAAGGGCTAAAGTCGTCGAGGGGCTGATAATTGACCTGCAAAGAGAGATTGCAGAGATGCAAAAAATTTGC
>LBQR01000003.1 GCA_000990945.1 Candidatus Moranbacteria bacterium GW2011_GWF2_35_54 | reverse complement strand
GACTCCTGCGGCTGAAGTGGATATATTTTTCAATCCTACTAATCCTAAATTTGGTGAAAAAGTAACAGCTACCGCTATCCCGAAATATTTTCAAGAAGGCGTGGAAAATATGTATTTTACTTGGTATATCAAACACCCCGGCTGTGAAGATGGCCTTAAAAAAGGAGACGCTGCCTGGAAAGGCTCTTGTGATGTTGATGGGAATGATAGGATAAATATTGATGATTGGAAAATAGAAGCAATGAGAACAGTAGCAAACGGAGGCTTTATAAAAGCAAAAGCGAATTATTCTTCAGATACCGATAGCGATGGATACGGTGCACACAAAGGAGGCCGAGTCAATGTGCAAGAGACGGATTATTGTTATTTGCACGATTTTATTTCAGGAAAAAATTATGAGATGGCTATAGGGAAAGTTAGTAGTGGGGATGATGATGAGGGTTGTGGAGACGGTCAGATTTTATGTGCAAATACGGATATTTTGGAGTGTGGATTTACCAGTGAAACAACAGAGGTGCCCCAATACGACATGGGTAGCAGTACTAGTAGTTCCAGCTCGAGTTCTAGCGGAGGAAGTTCTACGAGTACAACAGAAGAAAATAATTCTACGGGGGGGTCATCATCTTCATCTTCATCAACTGAAACTACTATAGAAACGCCAGCACATCAAGAAACAACATACGGACCAAATAAAATTTATACAGAAATATTTACTGATTCTGGTTATGATCCGGATTGTGATCCGGAAACTGATAAAACTACTTGCCCGGATAGCACTATACCGCTGTGTGTTTCCAATGAAGACTTGGATTTAATAGAACCAAACTGTAATCAAATTATTCCATGCATAGGAGGCTATGCAGCGGGGAGTGATTGCGATAAAATTTTAAATAAAAAAGTTGGGATAGCTGATCCGGCTTGTAAGACAAAAGTGTTGACTGAAGATCAGGTAGAATTAAAATGCGAACATAAATTTCCAAAAGTTTCCGGGATGGAAGTGGGTGATGGTAATTTTGGAGCGAGGGAGGAAGATTTTTGGGGAACTGATCCGAACGATCCAAGTACCATCGATAACGAGAACAATGATGAAGCCAATGTGGCTGGATTAGGCATGGACAAAGCGTCTTGGACATATACGCCAGGAGATAAGATAGGAGTGATTGTGGAAGGCCAGGCATATTTGCCTACTAAACATGATGATTCTTCTGTGGCGATAAGTTATGCATTGGTTAATAATATTTTTAATAAAGAAGGTGATGAGGAATGTAAAATAGAAAGAGGTGTCTATGCAAATAAAATAAGAAATTTTTTAGTGGAAATACCTTTTGCTTATGTTGATATAGACAAATGTTTAAAATTTAATTTAGTAGCGCCGACAGACGGCAATCAGGCGGATAACATGGAAACTACTATGGATTTTTATCCTAAAAATCCCAATATTGGATCCTTGGGGACTGATAACATTGGAAAATCAAAAGGTGGAGATACATTGACTATTGCAAGCAACACAAGCGATCCAAATGTTGATACTAGTCAAATTTATTACAAATGGTCTATCTATGGATTTAAAGGGACCAGGGATCAACTTTCTTTAAATGAAGGTTGGGTGCTATTGTCTAACAACGAACTTTTTAGAAAAACTAATAATATAAAATTATTAGAAGGCTTAGGATTGGACCAGCTGGAGCTACAATTAAATACTACTACAGTAAAAAATTCTGCAGGAGAAGATGTTACTTATGATTTCTTGAGATTTTCTGTAGAGAGTGAGGAGTTTTTTGATACTGGGACGGGCTCTACCGGAACAACAAGAAGCGGTCGAAGCGATATTTTAATTGAACCAAGTAATAGTGGAAGTGGCGGAATAAAGATTGAAGTGGGCAAAACAGAAATCTGCAAAACGGGTGGAAGTTGTGAGGTGCTTGAAAATCAAATTATCACTGCTACGCTAAATAAGTCTCTCGGTAGCGGGATTAGTAATTATCTCTGGTTATTGGATGGAAAAAGTATAAATACCCTAAAAGAGGGAGAGACAAAGCAAGGAAATAGCGTAACATTTCTTTTGGAGGGAAGGCCGGGCGATAATCATATCTTAAGTGTCGTAGCCAATGATACTGCGAGTCCTGAGGCCGCAGTCCCAGGTAAAAATAGCGGAGAGAAATTAACAATTAGTAAAGATTTTGTAGTTACTAAGCTAATGGTAGGTATTGGTCCTAATAATAGAATAAATAGAGGAGAAGTAGTTGATAATACTACAGGAGAGAATATTTGCAAGGATTTAAATGGCAAAGTTGACGATACAGCTGTAATGGGCACGTATGTTACTGTAGTCGATCCGACAAAAGTTGATCCGGCGGACCCTAAGACGCTTCCAGAAGCAATGCCTGATTGCAAAGAAAATGTATTTAATGGAAGCGGTTCGGTTACTATTACGCCAACATATTATCCAGCTTGGATTGGCACTGATCCAACTAGCTTAAAAAATGTCAAGTATTCAGTTAATGGAACTCCCATTGAAGGATGCACGAGCGCTTCTTGCACTATAGATTTAAGCGCATATTCAGTAGGATCAATGGTGAATATTTCTTTTGAAGCTGAATATTGGCAGTCAGATGCCCAGAGGGCAAATTTAAAAAGCTGGGGATTGGCAGAAGGCGAAACGGGGGGCAAAAAAATAGCAGATTCAATAACGGTGAAGGTATCCGAATCCAGTAGTCCGACTATGGGGAAGAAAGCCTTAAAGATAATAGCAGGGTTGGCTTACAATATTCCGGAACAAATGAGTGACTATTATTTTCGCATCGGGAGTCATTATGACTTTGGGGCAAAAGAAATCTTAGATAATTTTTTTAGATAATCTAAAAATGAAGAAAGTTTTTATAATTTCATCTGTGTTGCTTTTTTTAGTGGGGAGTTTTTATATTGCGTACAATTTATTTTTGGCGCAAGACGAGCAAAGCGTCCCTGCAGATAAGCTGATAAAAAATGACAAAAAAAGCAGCCTTAACAATCTGGATAAGTTGGTTCAGCTAGTTGAAAAAGGCACACGAGGTTTGTCGCTAAGCGAAGATGGCGAGAAAATCCAGTATTATAGCAGTGAAGACAGAAGTTTTTGGACAGCTTCATTTGACGGAAAATCTATTAAGAATAAATTATCCAATGATGTTGGAATAAAAATAAGAAGGAAGCCATACTGAAAATTAAAGATTCTTTCTATTTGTATTCTTTTGGAAATAAAGAAAAACTTATAAAAAATTCAAAAGCACTGAACTGGATAAATTTTTATCAGAAAATTGTCTATACTTACGAAGATCAAGCCAGTGGAAAGAAAACTTTAAATATTTCTGACCCAGACGGAAGTAATTGGAAGGAAATAGCCAAAATTGAAGATGATAAAATTTATATAAGCGATATACCAAGATCAGCCAAGGCTTCTTTCTGGTTGCAGCCAGACGCTTTCAAAGAGTCAAATTTAACAATAATACCCTTTGGAGAAGGAGAGTTGGAAAAAAGGGGAGAATCGAAATTTGGAGCTGATTATTTGTGGTCCAAAGATGGGGGTAAATTCCTGAGAAGCAGCGTTTCTCAAAAAGGAGGAAGCAATTTAATTTTAGAAGTTTGCGATATAAAAACTAATGATTGTTTAAATCTAAATTTTCCCACCATGTCCAATAAATGTGTTTGGACAAATAACAATAAAAGTGTGTATTGTGCGATGCCGGTAAATATCGAAAACAATTTAGTTATGCCCAACGATTATTTGAATAATAAAATTTATAAAGCGCCAAGAAAGAAAAAATTATAGAGGAGAAATACATTAAGCAGGATATAGATGCAACTAATTTATTGTTATCTCCCAATGAAGACTTCTTGTTTTTTATAGATAGAAAAAGCGAGGGGTTATTTAGAATTCTTCTTTAGTAAAAAGTAGCGCGACTTAGCGCCTGTAGAAATTATGGTCCAAAATATCAGAGATAAATCATTTTTCCAGTAAGGGGTGTCAAACAATCCGGCAATTAACATAGAAAAAATAATTGCAAGTAAAATTAAAGACAAATTTTTCTCAGTAGAATCCTTAGATAAAACAAGGATTTTTATTGTTTCTAGACCCCAAGCAATTATTAGATATAAAAAACCAATCAGTCCAATGAGTCCTGTCTGAAGCCAAAAAGCTAAGAAAATATTGTGGGGCTGGGGTACAGCCCACTGCGGATAAGGAGTAAAATATTTTTGGTAGGATAAATATTTTTCTTGAAAATTTCCCGCTCCAATTCCCCAAAGCCAATTATCAAAGATAATTTTCTCAGAAACTTGCCAGATAACCAACCTTGATTTCAAAGAAGAACTGGCTGAATAATTGAAAATATTTTTGAATTTGTCAGAATTGTATTCCAGGGAAAAGAAAAATAAAATTGCTATGATTAAAATTAAAAGATATTTTTTCCGGGCAGAAATTAAAATCACGAAAATAGAAAAAAATATACTAATCCAAGTGGCATAAGAATGGGTATAAAACAGGGAAAGAGCCATAAGCACAAGATAAATTATTAAATAATAATTTATATTTTTCTTTGTAACAAGTTTCCAGCATCCAATTAAAAAGCCAGGCGCAATTATCATAGCTAAATGATTAGGGGAAAGATAAAAAGCATTGAGGCGTCCATCATAAGTTATTTGACCCAAAGCAAGGTAAAGAAGGCTTACAATAGAAATAAAAAAAGATGAAAAGAAAATAGTATTTAGAATTTTATCGAATTCTGGATTTTTTTTAATTTCAACAAAAGTGATAAAGCCGAAAATAATCGGTAAAATAAACCAGCTTTTTATGATACCTAATTCTCTAAATAAATTATTATTCAGTAAAGCTGAAATAAAAAGTCCCAGCAGGATAAGTGCTACAGGTGGCAGGATAAAAATAATTTTTCTAAGAGATATTTTTATTTTTTCCAACAGATGTGAGCTATTTTCATAAATCCAGACACCTATTGTGAGCAGAATTAAAATATCCAGCAAATTAAGAGGAATATTGAAAATTGAAAATCTAATCAAATAAGCAGGAGAAAAAAATAGCGTGAAGTAGATTAAATTTTTGGCGGAGATTGGGTTGTATATTGTAGCCATGGGTAATTTTACACCCCCTCTGTCCTACTGGACATCTCCCCCTTGAGTACAAGGTGGAGAGGGTGCTAATTTTGTTTTGAGTTATTAAGGCTGAGAATTAAAATAATAAGTGGCAGGATATGCACTGAAAATATAGCAGTTTCAAAAAGAGAGTGGATAGATAATGAAACTAGAGCGGAGACTAGGGCTAGATCGATAAAATCATTATTTATAATAAATCCCCGAGTAAAATTAATAATACTAAATAAAAATAAAAGTAGCCAGACAAGAGCATTTAAAATCCCAGTTTCAGCAGCGATATCCAGAAAAGTGTTATGGGAATAAATAGGTTCGCGATAATTGGCTGAGGGTTTGATGCTTAGAGAATAATTTCCCAAGCCCACTCCTAAGGTGGGGTTTGCTTTGATTATTTCTAAAGATTGCTTCCAAGTTTCGATTCGGCCAGTATTTGAACCTTCGGATAAATCGAAACTTGAAGTGAGGCGGTTAGTGATAGGATTAGGGATGGCAAGAATCAAACTAAATGTTATCAAAATAAAAATCAATGAAATTACTCTTTTAGCGTTGTTAAAAAAATATTTTAATTTGGATTTGAAGGTAAAAAATCCAAAAAACAATAATCCGGCAATTAAGCCTAGATAACCGCCGCGGGAAAAAGTTAGAAAGCTAGCGAGAAATATTATGATTGAAAAAAACAAATAATAATTCTTCTTATTTTTTATTTCTTTAGGACTTAAATGTTTAGAAAAATAAATGGTTAATTTTCCACCCCCTCTGCCTGTCGGCATCTCCCCCTCAAGGAGGGGGAGAGGGGAGGTGCGTAGGTCATATTCTTGTTGGGAAAAATAAATGCCCAAAGAAATCAAACCAGTGATGTTAAGATAAAAAGCGAGCATGTGCGGATCAGGGAAAAAAGCAGTGGCTCGAAGCAGGGTGTGTCCGCCGACGTTTACCAGCCAACTGGGATTAGTAAGTACCGCCTGCGAAAAAGAATTTCCCAAAAAAGGAACAATGATAATCGCCCAAGCAGAGTACAGTTTATTTAAAGGAATGATAAGTTGTAATAAAAATTGAATTATTCCGAGAAGTGCTGTAAAAACGCCCCCCAGAGCTGTGAATTTAAGCAAAGAGAGTTTTTTAGCTTGATTAGATGAGAAGATAGCATGGACAACAAAAAAGAGCGGAAAAATCGAAAATAGAAAGATTAACTTCCGTAACCCCCAAACAAAATTCTCAGCAAAAAATAAAGAAAAAGAAGTTAAAAATAAAAAAGAAATTAGTAAGAAAAAAGTTAAATTATTAGGAATGATTATTTTTTTATTTTTTAGTCCGTCAATCAGCCAAGCAATAAATAATAAGGGAATAATAATTCTCACCGACGCCAAATCAAAACCTTCAGCTGGATTAAGAGCGATTTGGAAAGGTAAATATAAGAAAAGTAATTTAGTGAGAATTTCTAGCATGGACATTAGTTGATTATTTTTGCCGTTTTACTTTATTTTAAAGATATAGCTATAAGGGAAAATAGTAAATAGATGAGAGGGGTGGATACTAAGATTGACAGTGATATTTTAATTCTTGACATATTTAAATAAATACTGTAAGCTCAGGTATAGACAATAAAATAATTTATAAATGGTGCTTAAATACTCGAAAAACAGTAGGTAAGCTATATTTTTGTTTTTATGATAGTTATTAGATTTTCAAGAGTAGGAAGAAAAAATAAACCTCAATTTAGAATTGTAGTTCAAGAGAATTCAGCTACTCCAACCGGAAAACACATCGAAATCTTGGGAAGTTGGGATCCAGCCCAGAAAAAAGGTGTTTTTAAAAATGAAAGAATTCAATATTGGCTAGGAACAGGCGCTCAAGCTTCAGACTCCGTGCACAATTTGTTGGTAGCCCAAAAAGTTATCGAAGCCAAAAAGAGAATTGTTAAGATGAAAAAAGTAGAAGAAGTCAAGACAGAAGAAGCTCCAGCGGTTGCTACTACTTTAGAATCTCCAGTTACTGAGGAAGCTAAAGCTGAGTAATTTTATTGACAAGCAGGGAAATAAGCGCTATATTAGTTAAGTAAATTAAATAATCCGCAGACAGTAGGCATCCAAAATAAGACCTGCCGAGGATAAGAAACAATTTTTTTTAAGTTGTTTTTATCAAGTTCTGCAATTAAAAGCAGAATTTTTTATTAGATGAAGCTAAATTTAATTGCATAAGTTATAAAATAATTAATAGTCCTCCATCCGTCAGCTGACGGAGGAAAAAAATATGTTAACAAGATTACAAAAAGAAGACATTGTCAAAAATTTGACCGAGAAAATCAAGTCTTCCAAAGCTATCGTTTTCGCGGATTATCGTGGAGTTAAAACTAACGATATCAATGAATTGAAAAGTCGATTGAAGAAAGAGGGTACCAATCTTAATGTTATTAAAAAAAATCTAATAGAGATTTCTTTGAAAAATGCTGAGATTGAGGTAGATGTAAAAAGCTTAGCCGGACAACTAGCCATTACTATTTCAGATAATGATGAAGTGGCACCAGCAAGAATTTTAAGCAAATTTGCCAAAGAGAATGAAAATTTGAAAATTTTGGGAGGAGTTTTGGGAGTTAAAGGTATGAGTGCTCAAGAAGTAGATGCATTAGCCAAACTTCCAAGCAAAGAAGAGATGTTGGCTAAATTGGTAGGAACTTTGAATGCTCCAATCTCAGGATTCGTTAACGTATTGGCGGGCAATATGAGAGGGTTGGTAAATGTAGTTAAAGCCATCGCTGACAGTAAAGCTTAATAAATTGTTAAATTGCTAAAAGGTTAAATTGTTAAAAAATTAATTTAAATAATCAAATAAACGTTTTTGGTGGGTAGAACTGTGAACTACAAACTAAGAACCGTGAACTAAACATATGACAGAAGAAAAAAAAGAAGAAGTCGTTGTTCCTGCAAAATTTGAAAAACTAGTAGCAGAGATCGAAAAAATGAGTGTTTTGGATCTTTCAGAATTAGTGAAAGTTCTAGAGGACAAATTTGGTGTTAGCGCTGCTGCTCCAATGATGATGGGAGCTGCTCCTGCAGCTGAAGCCGCTGCAGTTGAGGAAAAGAGTCAATTTGATGTAGAGCTTACATCTGCTGGAGACAAAAAAATCAATGTTATTAAAGTAGTTCGTGAAATTACCGGACTTGGATTAAAAGAGTCAAAAGATATCGTTGACGCTGCTCCAAAAATGATTAAAGAAAAAGTTGCCAAAGCTGAAGCTGAAGAAATGAAAAAGAAATTGGAAGAAGCTGGCGCAAAAGTTGAATTAAAATAATTTTACTTTCAATATACAAAAAATCCGCCTAACGCGGATTTTTTTATTTTTCCTATTAATTACCCGTCCGTCCGCTTAGTCAGAGTTTTAGCGAGGCGAGTGGATAAGTTTAAATCATAAGACTTTGCTATTATATTTTTCTCACTAACTTTTTTTGACAGCAAAAAAAGGTTACAAAAAAACTGCCACACGTACTCCTAAAATAAATAAATCTAACTCTCACTCGCTAAAACTTTTGGTTCCGCGTTCGCTCCATGACAAAGTTTCTTAACGCTCTTTTCGAGTTGATTTATTTTATTTTAGTCATAAAGTGTGGGACTGTATCTGATGTAATTTTTGGGATGACAAATAAATATAAAGATTTTAAAATTGAATCATTGGAAATTCATTTAAAATTAAAAATTATAAATTTAAAAATAACACCCCCTCTGTCCTGTCGGACATCTCCCCCTCAAAGAGGTGGAGAGGGAACATGTTTATTTGTTTTCATGCTAAAATGTTAATATGCTAACATGATTTAATGCAAACAATTTCGTTCTTAGGCGTATAATATAAGTACATTCATGTAAAGATTTAGTATTGGCAGCTATAAAAAATCCAGATGAATTTCAAGCAATTGTAACTCGGTATTGGAGCCGGTTGTTTTGTTATATCCGCCGAATGTCCTATTTTTCCCAAGAGGATATCGAAGATATTTTGCAAGAAGTTTTTATTAAAATTTATCGGTATTTGAATGATTATGATACAGAAATGACTTTTTCTACCTGGGTTTATCAGATCACCAGAAATGCCACGATTGATGAAATACGAAAGAGAAAAGCACGGCCTTCTACTATTTGGCTAGAAGATGAAGATTTGGTAAAAGTACTTAAGTCCAGTCTTAATATGGAAAAAGAATATGTTAATGCCGATTCGCTGGAAAAAATAAAAGATATCATCGTAAATTTACCGGACAAATATAAAGAAGTTTTGATGCTAAGGTTTATCGAAGAAAAAAGTTATGAAGAAATTATGGATATTGTGCAACTCCCCAAGGGCACTATCGCTTCATTGGTAAATAGAGGAAGAAAGATTATTCTAACAGAAGCTAAGAATAAAAAAATTATATAAGCATAAGACCTACGTGTTAAAAATACTATTATTTAAAATAAGAGATTGACTTTTTCACCCCCTCTTTAATTCTCCCCCTCAGGGAGGGGGAGAGGGTGAAAAGTGTAAATTTATAAATGTATGGAAAAAAATCCCGCCCAGAAAATTATTGAAAAAATAAAACAAGAAAAAATTGTCCCAGAGTCAAAAATTTTTTTGAACTGGAAAAATTATCTTTTTTGGTTTATTTGGATGACCACTTTGTTTTTGGGGGCGATATTTTTTTCTTTTATTATTTTAAACTTATTAGATATTCATCCAAGTGTTATTCGCCAATTAGGTTTGGGAAGAATATTTTTTATTTTAGCTAGAACCGCTCCTTATCTGTGGATAGTGTTAGCCATTTTGGCCGGAGTGAGTGGATTTTTAGCGATTAAAAAAACCAAAAGAGGATATCGATATAGCATTCTTTTTATTACCAGTATCGGAGTTTTAATTATTTCTATGCTGGGAGCGTTTTTACATTTAGCTAAGATTAATAGGCATATGGGAGAAGGCAAAATGTTTAACAGGCCGATGTCCAGAGGAATTGCTTTTCCTGTAGAAAAAAGATGGCAAGATCCGCAAGAGGGATTATTGGGTGGAAAAATAATTAAAATAGATGAAGAGTTTTTTAATTTAAGGGGATTTGATAATGAAGTTTGGGAGGTTCGCTATTCGAATGAAACAGAATTTAAAATTAGAAAAATGGAAGAAAATATTATGGTGGCTATTATCGGAGAAAAAATAGGCGAGCATATTTTCAAGGCTTCATTGGTTTTGCCACCACCCTTTGATAGAAAACCAGACAGGCGTTAAGTTTAAAATTTCAAAATCCAAATGTCAAATAAAATTAAATCACAAAGTCATCAGTCATCTGTAACCAGTCATTGAAAATTATAATATTCAAATAAATCTTGTTTATTTTGTTCTTAAAATCATAAATTTCCAAATTCTTAAATTCATATATTTATATAGATTCGTAATTCGTAGTAACTGCAAACTTTATTTTTTTTGTGCGTAATATTTATATGGCCAATGTGTGATTTAAAATCTAGATTGAATCACCATATTTTAATATAAATAATAAATAATAAAAATGTTAAGAAGAAATATTAAACTGAGTATTGTTTTTTTATTTTTAATAGGAATATCTTTTTCATTGGCAGGCTGCGGGGGAAAAGAGACTCAAAAAACCGGAGAAGAAAATAAAAACATGGAGCAAAATCAGGTGCAAAACCAAGCTGTGCAAGGAGTTAATGGTGAAAGAAGCGATAGAGGTGCAGGAAAGTTTTCTGCAGAAGCCGAAACTGTTTGTAACGGAAAAGCTATTGGAGACAGTTGTGAAGTAGCTATGCCTGCTAGAAACAATGAAGAAAACGAGGTTAAAAAAATATCAGGAGTATGCACACAGATGCAAAACAGTGAAATAGTCGCATGTAAATCTGCTGATATGCCAAAAGGAGGGCCGGGAAAAGGCGGATCTCAAGCACAAACTGGCGCAAATGCAGTTGAATAAAAATAATTAATTTAATTTTCCGCTTGCCAGCAGGCAAGCGGTTTTTGCAAACTTTTTGGATAGAAATCGTATTATTAATATGCATAAAAAATGTTTTAATTATAATATTTTAATTTGATAAAGATGAAGAAGAAAAAACTATATATCGGTTTGCTAATAGGATTAATTGTTTTGGGAGGAGGATTTTATTGGTATAAAAAAAGCAAATCCAGTACGGCTAGCGTTCGCTACGTAACCCAAGCCGCTGAAAAGGGAACTCTAGAATCGACAATTATCGCCAGTGGAAGCATTGTGGTGGATTCCCAAGAAACTGTTGACCCAACTATCAGCGGAACAATTGCTGATTTGGCGGTAAAGGTTGGAGATACAGTTAAAAAGGGAGATTTTCTTTTTAGTGTTGTAAATGATGACCTAGATGCAAATGTAGCTCAATCTAATGCTTCTTATCAGCAAGCTTTAAATAATTTAGACTCAGCTAAAAATTCAAAACTTTCAGCCGAAGCAGAATACAGAGTAGCAAAAAATAAAGATGATGATGACGATGATGCTTATACCGGTAGGCAATTGGATGTTTTAAAAAATAAAATAGATTTAGCCGAAGGTTCCATAATTCAGGCCCAAAAAAGTCTGAGCGCTTCTGCATCTTCTTATAGAAATATAGTTTCAGACGCTGGCAAGAGAAAAGTTACTTCTCCGATTGCTGGAACAATTATAGAAGTTTCAATAAAAAATGGAGATGAGTTAGGTTCTTCTTCCAATAATGCAAGTGAGTCAGCGCTTATTGTGGGTGATTTAAAAACTTTAAAAGCCGAAATCCCTGTTAATGAAGTAGATATCGCCAAAGTAGCAGTCGGGCAAAAAGTTTCTATCACGCTGGATGCTCTGGCGGATACAAATTTTACCGGAGAAGTGGAAAAAATAGATTCAATTGGTACAGCTACATCAGGCGTAGTGAGTTATGGAGTAACTGTGAAATTCGATCAATTGGATGATCGCATTAAGCCCACAATGAGCGTCTCGTCTGTTATTTCAGTTGATAAAAAAGAAAATGTAATAATGATTCCCAGTGGTGCCATTAAAAATGGTCAAAAAGGAGATTATGTAGAAGTGTTAGAACGAGGCGTGCCCAAAAAAATTAATGTAACAGCAGGAAACACTAACGATGTTAACACTGAAATAGTAAGCGGAATTACCGAGGGGCAAGAAGTTGTTACCAAAACAATAACTACCACAGGTGGACAAACAGCTACTAGCAGTATTTCGAGCACTAACAATAAAAGCAACAGTTCCTCGATAAGAATTCCTGGTATAAGCGGTGGCGGTGGTCCGCGGGATTAATTAATGAATATTAAATAAAGACAGGACTTGCGTTTTTAAATATTATTTTTTAGAAACTGGAATTGCATAGCTTAAGCGCATAAGTCTTAAAAAATATAATTATGATTGAATGCAAAAATATCCAAAAAATATATGTTAATGGGGACGTGGAAACTAAAGCGCTTAAAGGAATTTCTTTTAAAATTGATAAGGGAGAATTCGTATCTATTATTGGCCCAAGTGGAAGCGGAAAATCAACTTTGATGCATATTTTGGGAGCTTTGGATTCGCCAACAGACGGGACATATTTTTTGGATGGGGCGGAAGTTTCCAAGTTAGATGATGATGAGCTTTCTGATTTACGAAGAAATAAAATAGGTTTTGTTTTTCAATCCTTTAACCTTTTGCCCAGAACGAGCGTGATGAGAAATGTAATGATGCCTCTTATTTACTCAGGAATAGATAGAACAAAAAGAGAAGAGAAGGCCAGGGAATGTTTGAGATATGCAGGAATGGATGAGGATAAATTTTATAATCTTTCCAATCAGCTTTCAGGTGGTCAGATGCAGAGAGTAGCTATTGCTAGAGCGCTTATCAATGATCCCGCTATAATTTTAGCGGATGAACCGACGGGAAATTTGGATACGAAGACTAGCCATTTGGTGATGAATGCGCTTAAAGAATTAAATGATAAAGGACATACAGTTGTGTTAATTACGCATGAAATGGAAGTGGCGCAATATGCTAATCGAATTATCACGATCAGAGATGGAGAGATTGAATCAGACAAAATTAATTAAAAAATTAAAAATGAATAATTAAAAATTGTGAATGTTCTAGGTGTATGTCATTTCGACCAAATAAATTTATGTACTCATAAATTTATGCGTGGAGAAATCTTAATTGTATATAAAATTTATTAGATCTCTCGACTCCACTGTCGTTTCGCTCGAGATGACACACGAATAATTTTTTTGTTCCATTGTTAATATGCTAATATGCTAACGTGCTAATATGTTTAAAGATTTAATACAAGAAGTAATATGGTCGCTGATGGGCAATAAGGTTCGCTCCGGACTTACGATTTTGGGAATTGTAATTGGAATTGCCTCAGTAATTACAATGGTGGGAATTGGTCAGGGATCAAAGAAATCTATCGAAACTCAAATAGAGTCGATCGGCTCTAATTTAATTATGATTATGCCTGGTTCACAGAGTGTCGGTGGCGTCAGGCAAAGCTCAGGTAGCGCGCAAACCTTAACTGAGGAGGATGTGTCAGCTATTAAAGATAAAGTGGATAATATTAAAGCTATCGCTCCATCGGTAACGGGTAATTATCAAATTACAGCCAAGAATAATAATACTCGAACTCAAGTTATCGGAACGACGGATGATTATGCGATGGTAAAAAATGTAACTTTGGATAGTGGTTTGTTTTTTAGTGAAAATCAAGTAAGAAGCTCTGCCAAGGTGGCCGTAATCGGACCGGATACCAGTGAATCTCTTTTTGGCACAGAGGCTAATCCAGTCGGGCAAACGATTAGAATCAATAATGTCATTTTTCAAGTAATCGGAGTAACCACAGCTAAAGGAGGAAGCGGTTTTAATAATCAAGATGATGTAGTTTATGTTCCAATGAAAACCTCTCAAAATTATTTAGCCGGAAATGACTATATTAGCAATATAAATATTACCGTAGAAACCCAAGATGCTATGACGCAGGCTCAAGAAGATATTCAGGCTGTCCTCTTAGAAACTCATAAAATTGCCAGTACTGATGACGCTGATTTTAGAATCATGAATCAAAATGAAATTATTTCTACCGCTTCCAGTATTACTGGGACTATTACTATTTTGCTTTCTTCAATTGCGGGCATCTCTCTTTTAGTAGGAGGAATCGGCATTATGAATATGATGCTTACTACTGTAACTGAAAGAACTAGAGAAATCGGCTTACGTAAAGCAGTGGGAGTCAGAAAGTTTTACATCAATATGCAATTTTTAGCTGAAGCTATAACATTAACTTTTATTGGGGGAGTGACTGGAGTAATTTTGGGATTTGTGGCTTCTTATCTGCTAACGGTTTTCTTTAGCTTATCTTCAAGTATTTCTCTTTCTTCAGTCTTACTTTCTTTCGGAGTTTCAGCTGCGGTAGGAATAATTTTTGGTTTCTATCCAGCACGAAGAGCGGCTAATTTAAGCCCAATAGAAGCCCTGCGTTATGAATAAAATTAATAACGCAGTTCATAAAGTTTATAAAGTTTGTAAAGTGAGAGAAAGTTTCCAAAATAAAAAGAATTTATGAAGCGAATGATTTTTTAGTGGCTTATTTTAGCTTTTTGATAAAGCCCGATAGCATTCTAGAGATTTCTAGTGTTCTCTCTAAGTTTAAATTAAAGGTTTTTTCGCTAATGTATCCCAAATCTAATGCTAAGTGAAGCATTGAACGAACCTCCCCACACGAACCTTTAGCAATATACAAAAATTTTGCGAATTCTTTGTTATCCATTCTTTCGTAGCCTTCTGCAATATTATTCATTATTGAAACGGAAGCTCTTTGAATTTGATCACGGAAAGCATAATCTCTACAGTCTCTAAAATCTTTATACACATCAACAATGAGTAATTTTGATTTTTGCCAAACAATAATATCTTCAAATTTTTCTATTTTTACCATACTTTATAAACTTTAAAAACTTGCAACTTTATAAACTTCTAGAGTTTTTATTAAGGTAATTTTTTAATTTAGTTATTTTTTCTTTAAAGACTGTTGAAACTACTTCAAGTGTTAGGATGAGGAAAGTAAGCCAAAAAATTCCCAGTGCAAACCCAGCAATAACATCAGTAAACCAATGGACACTGAGATAAATACGACTAAAACCTACACTTAAAATAATAAAAAAACAAAGCGTAATGAGGAAATACTTTAAGTAGGAATTTTTGAGATGATTTTTAAAATAATAAATTAAAAGAGCAAAAAATATCGCAATTCTGGTAGCGTGACCACTGGGCAAACTAAAGCCGGAAGCTTGGATGAGCGCGTCAAGTGGGCGTTCTCGGCCAATTAGGTGTTTGGTTAAAACTTGGAGTAGTTGTCCTCCTGCCAAGGATAAGATTAAAAGAGTAGAGTAGCGCCATTTCTTTTTTGAGATGAAAAAGGCCAAAAGAATTATGGAAGCAATGATTAGAAAGGTGGCGCCACCCAAATTGGTAGTAAATATCATTAGTTTATTTAAGAAAGGGCTCCAAAGTATTTGAATATGAGAGTTTATCCATTTATCCCAGCTGACGAGAAGCTCTTGTTCGACAAAATTATCCAGCATTCTAAAAAATACATAGAGAGAAAAAAGATTGATTAGTAAAATATAAAGATGGCGGCGATCAAAAATTCGCCTTTTTTTATTTATTTTTTTGTATAGATAAATAATTAGCGCACCGATAAGGATGGCGATAAGGATAAATTCTCCAAAATAATTACTGATAGCTTTATAATTATTGCCGAAAATATAGCCGAGCATCGCAAAAGATAGGGCCCAAAAGATACCGCCCAAAATGTCATAAAGAATGAATTTAGAGAAAGGAATGCCTACGGAGCCGGCGGTAAAAGGAGCAAAAGCGCGGGTAACAGAGTTAAATCGCCCGATGATAATAGTTTTGCCAGTGTGTTCATTAACTAAGTTGCGAGTTTTTTCAAAGTTTTCTTTTTTGAGAAAAAAATATTTGCCGTATTTAATAATAAAATTTTCTCCATATTTTTTCCCTAAAAGATATCCGATTAAATCTCCCGCGACTGCGCCCAGAAATAAGACAATTATCACAATGACAATATCTAAGGAACCAACTTTAGCTATTAGTCCGGCCGTTACAGCCACAATTTGGCCGGGGATAAAAAATCCAAACATCGGAATGGACTCAAAAAGAGCTACCAAAAAAATGATGAAATAAGCGATCAAGGAAAAAGTATCAGATGAAGTTGTGAGAATGTTTAGAACGTGCATAATAAAAGGTGAAAAATAAACTCTTACAAAAATAAGTTTAACATAAAACATAAAAACAAAATAGCATTAAAGCAAATAAACATAAAAAGAAATAAAACAACCTTAAAAAATAGCGGTCCAACCGCTAAAGCTTTAGCGGTTGGACCGCTATTTTTAAATAAAAACACCCGCAGACTGGCACGCAGCCTGCGGGGTTAAAACCTTATTCATCTTCTTGCCTCCGCTTTTTTTGAAGCGCACGAATTCTTTGGACATAATCCCAAAATTCTTCATTGGCAAGGGCGCTTCTTCTCCAAAAAACCTCCTCAATATTGATTATGCTCCGGGCGGATTCTTGCAGGGCGCGAATTTCAATATCGCAGGGGTGCTCATTTTCGCTAGCGTTTTCATTGGGTTTATTTCGTTCTGCCATTTTCTCCTCCGTAATATAATTTAACCTCTTAAATTATAAGAAACATTCCGTTGTCTAAAGGCTAGCACTATTTAGCGATAAAAGTCAAATGAAAAGTTCCGTGGATTAAAAAGGTTGCTTGTATTCTAGCGCGAGTATGTTAATATTGTAGTGAGGAAAATAAAATTGAATATTTTTAAGAGGCATTGATTCGTGCAAAGAAAGACCGAGGTATCCTGAAAAGATTGGTCGCTAATGAATTACACGAGGAGTCCAATGGCGAAACCGGCTTAAATAATAAATCCAAGTATAAGGATTTGTTGTTTGAGTCGGTTTTTTTTGTTACTCTCTACGAATTACGAATTCATACGAATATACGAATGAAAATTTAATAGAAAAAAATAAATTAAATATAAAATAGAACAAGATAAAGGAATTTTGTTCTAAAATACGGGTGATGAAAACATTCTTTTGGATAAAAAGAAATAATTTTGCTTTAGAAAGTCAACTGGTTTTTGCTATGGAGGTATCATAGTAAAAAATGGTCGGCTTTTTTTTGCAAATTTTTAATAAATAAATAAATTTTAAAAAATAAATATGATTGAAAAAATGTTCAAAAAAAGCAATCAAAAACTAATGCGAAAGATTTTAGCAAGTATAATGTTGCCAATGTTTGTTATGCAAATGTCCTCTCTCAATTTTCTTTTCCTAAATGTGGCTCACGCTACAGAAGGGGATGAGACGATTGTGATTGAAGAGCCAGTAGATGTTTCAGAAGATAAAAAGAGCACGCCTGAAGCAACAGAGGTTAAAGATGATGTTGAGCCGATTGAAAAAGATGTAGTAGTTGAAGAGAAAGAAAAGACAGAAGAAGATTTGAAAACAGAAGATATAGAAGAGACGAAAGAAGCAGAAAAAGTAGAAAAAACAGAAGACGTGGAAAAATCTTTATCTGTTAAAGAAGCAGTCTGGGATGTGAATGGAAAAGAGGCGACAATTAGCCCGGTTAAAGTAGATGAGACATATAAAGCACCTCAAAATGATAAAGTTACCGTTACTTTTTCCAAATTACCAAAAAATCCCGGCAGTCTCACTATTGAAGAAATTACTTTAACAGATGAACAAATTGTTGAACTCGGAGCGCTTTCTGACAAAGCTTATGACATCACATCTGATATGGAAAATGGAACTTTTAAATATGATTTAACTTTGCCAAAGCCAGAAAATGAAAACAATGTGCAGATTAAATTTGCCGAAGACGTGGATGGATTGAAAAAAGCAGAAGTTGTTTCAGATGAAAATATCGAAGTAAAAAGTGCAAAAGTAAATGCGGAATTGGATCACATGACTGTGTTTGTGGTGGTGGGAACGATATCATCTGAAAACACAGCCGTGGTCTTTAATGAGAGCACTGCCAATATTCTGATTAATGAGTTTGTGTATTCTGGAGATGAGTGGGTGGAGCTTTATAATAAAACCAATAGCTTAGTTAGTTTAAGTGGTTGGAAACTTTGTGAACTGAGCGGAGGAAATGGATCGGAGAATTGTCATAATATTTCCGCAAATTCGATATCTGGGCATGGTTTTGTAATACATGAGCTATCCAATGATCTAAACGATGATCCAGGAGATACTATTATATTAAGGAACAGTTCGAATGATTTGATCGATGAGGTATCATTTAGAATAAAGAATGTTACAATTGTGAATGCGCAAGACCTAGGTGGAAATGAGCCAGATAGTGCTCAATCAATTGCCAGGACGGAAGATGGGGGAAGTACTTGGGCAATTGCAAATACCCCGACAAATAATTCTTCAAATAATTTAGTAGCTATTGATTTTGATGGAGACGGACTTTCCGGTGGTAATGACAACTGTCCTTCAGTGGCTAACCCAGATCAGGTCGATGCGGACGGGGACGGAATTGGTAATGTCTGCGATAACTGTGCAAGTGTTTCAAATTCCAATCAATCCGATTCCAATAGTAATGGGGTTGGCGATGTTTGTGATGTACCGGAGGTGTCGACCATTATCTACGTAGACGATAGCAATGCGGGAGTTGAGGACGGAACCGAAGCGCATCCTTTCAATACTATTCAGGAAGGAATTGATGCGGCATCTAATGGATTTGAAATCAGAGTAAAAGAAGGGAATTACGCGCTTGTCTCGACTCTTAATATAGATAAACAAGTTTCTATTATTGGAGAAAGTAAGACTGGGGTAGTGATTAATGCAAACAGTGTGAATGGCTATGGTATTACTAATAATTCTGAAGTTAATAATATCACTCTTAAAAACTTTACTTTGCAGGGTCCTACTGCTAACACTAGCGGAAAGTATGGTCTTAAAATGACACATACTAATAATCTAATAATAGAGAATGTTAGGGTGAGTGATTCAGGGCGTTCAGAAATTGACTTGAACACAGTCAATAGTGCCACCTTGAAAAATATTGAGACATATGGAAATGGAACAGCTGGCGTCGGAATTGCATTGTCTAATGCCACTAATATAACCTTAGAAAATATTTCTACTATCGGAAATGCTTGGGGTGGCGTTGGTTTGTATGATTATATCAATGGAGGCACTAATAATGTAACTTTCAGTGGCTCAAATAGTTTCGGAGAATCATGGCCAATTTATATTGATGAAGAGCACGGCCACGCAGTAAGCAATATCGATTTGCCCTCTGGTTATGATTATGCAATTCGCAATACAACCTTTCGTGATAACGAAAGAGCAGATAGAAGTGAGGAATTCACAGTTTTTCAAAATTCTGAAGCTAATGCTATTTCTGTAGCTTTGGTGATGCAAGCAGCTCCGTTTCAAGTAAATTCCGATTCATATATTCAAACTGTCGGGAATCATGCGACGTTGGAAAATAATTTTATAGTGGGCGCTGGAATGAATATAAAACCAGCGATGTTAGCCGCTTCTAATAATGGAGAAATTAATGTTAGAGCAGGTTCATATGCCGATGTTGACATCTCGAATGTTCTTGGAAATCATTTGAATTTGGTCGCGACAGATGGTCCAGATGTAACCTTTATACAGGGAATGCGACTTTCTGGAGCTACTTTTAATGATTTAATTATTGATGGATTTACTTTCAAGGGTGATTCTTCTGGGTATGGAAATAACTCTTTTAATATTGATACTGATGGTTCGTATGCCGGTCTAGTTATCAAAAATTCAATCTTTGATGGAGAAAATTCAAGCGGACGTTATGCGATTTTTGTGAACAGAGGATTCAATAAATTTTCGCTAATCAATAATGATTTTAAAAATTATGGCAATTCTGCGGGTGGATATTCTATGGTTTTTCTTGAAGCACAGGGTGATGATTTTGGAAATCATTTAGTGATTTCGGATAATACAGTTAACGGATCCAACTTTGTTAATTCTTTTGAAGCGTATCGCTGGAAAAATATTGATATTTCAGGCAACGTTATCAATGCGGAATCTGGGCGGATTCTTGTTTGGGCACAACCGGATGATTCGGATCTAGAATCTGTAAAGGTCAATGATAATGATCTAGATTTATCATCTGGAAAAGGCATTGGATTTTATTATTTTGATGCGCCTTCTGAAATAAAAAATAATTCTATTTCTGGAGCAAGTGCTGGCGTTTTTGTGTCCTTTGCTGATCCAAGCCTCTCCAGTTCTTCTCCAATAAGTTTTGCGAACAATAGTTTTTCTTCGAACGAAATTGATATCAATTTCGAGGATGAATTCAATAACCTTGATGCAAAATCAACAGTTTCGTGGTCAGTAGCTGATCAAAGCAATATCGACCAAGTTGAAGAAGTAATAGTACATAATTGTTATGGTTCGGAATTCTCTCACGGAACTTGCAATGGAAATGATTATGAGGTGGGCGGGAGTGTAGACTACTGGAATGAAATTTCTGACACAACGCCACCAAGTGTGCCGATGAACGGACAGCCTCACAATGTTTACAGAAATTCGAATAATTTTGACTTCACTTGGGATGCTTCAACTGACGAATCAACTGTAAAATATAAGTTTCAATCATCTTTAAATTCTGCGCAATCTGAGGGAATTTTAACATCCGGCCTCTGGAAGTCCGAAGTGTTGCCAAGCAATATGATTCACTCATCAGGTGCTCCAGATGGTAAATGGTATTGGCAAGTTCGAGCGATTGATGAGGCTGGCAATGAAAGTGCTTGGAGTGAAATTTGGAATATGACAATTGATACGCATGCACCAGATAAATTAACAATTAATCTCCCTGGCGCTGAACAATATTTTACAACTACTCCAATAAAGAATGAATGGACTAGTGCAACTGATAGTTCTGGAATAAAAGAATACCGAATAGAATATGTTTATGATGATCACCATGCTTTCTCCGATGGTCCTTATAGAACTACAACCAATAATTGGAGAAACCATGTGCCAAATATCGATGAGCAAGGGGGTGTGACAATTCGAGTGCAGGCGATTGATAATGCAGGAAATGAAGGAGAGTGGAGTAACTCAGTGCATTATTTTTATGATGCAACCTCTCCAGCGGCTCCAACGGGAATATATTTCAAAGATACTGTGAATAATAAAAATGTAGCTTGTGGGGAAATGACATCAGCTAGAAATTTTGATGTGTATTGGAATGCTAACGTCGAAGCAGACTTTGATCATTATGAATACGTTTCTTTTAATGCAGATGGAAGTACCGGTCCAATGAGAAATTTTACTGTTCCATATTTCAATGCTTCATGGTGGACAGTTCCAGCAGAAGGAACGTATGGCGTTCAGATAAGGGCAGTTGATAAAGCAGGAAATAAATCAGCTTGGTTTGGCGGAGTGCAGGGAAGAGATAATAGCTGTAAATATACAGCAGATTGGACGAAACCGACTGTTCCAACTATAAATGGATTTAAAAATCCAAATTTATCTTGTGGCGCAATTACAAATATTAAAAACATAACTGTGGATTGGTCGGATTCTAGTGATAATTTTGGAGTTGTTGGTTATGATTATCATATCAATTATCCGCTTGTTAATTCTTCAAATCGTGGAGATTGGAATACTAGCTTCACAGCTTCTCAGTATAGTGGTTCATTAAATGAAGGTATTCACAATATTGAAGTGAGAGCCAAAGATGCAGCAGGCAATGTTTCTAGTTGGTCAAATATTTGTAGTATAACTTATGATTCGATTGTGCCAGCTGCGCCTACACTTGTTTCTCCTGAAAATAATTCTTTCAAAAAAGGATTTCCATCTTTAGTCACTTCTTGGAATGTTGTGCCTGACGCGGTTAAATATATTTATGAAAGTTATCATAACGAGAGTGCTACAAACTTAAGATGGCATGAAGAATTTAACACAAATTCTAAGAGTGCGAGTAATGTTTCTGATGCAACCTTTTGGTGGAGAGTAAAAGCCGTGGATGCTGCCGGTAACGAGAGTGCATGGAGTCCACTTTGGAAAGTTACGGTTGATAATACCGCACCAACTGCGACTATTTCTTATAATAAAGATAGTCTGACAAACGAGAACGTAGTGGCCACTCTCAATCCAAGCGAGGAAGTTACTGTGACCAATAACTCCGATAATGCAACCTATACTTTTACAGAAAATGGAACCTTTACCTTTGAATTTAAAGATGCTGCCGGAAATACTGGCACTGCTTTAGCTGAAGTAGATTATATTGATAAAACTTTACCAATAGTAAGCCTGGCTTCTGTGCCAAGTTTTGTTGCCGGGGTTTTGGATATCAAAGGTTCAGTCACAGAGGAAAATCCTCATCATTATTGGTTAGCAATATTTAGAAAGAGTGATGGAAAACAAATGTATTCTAAAGTAGTAAATCATACGGACGAATTTAGTGATAAATTACTTTATTCTTGGAATACAGAAAATGTGGAAGATGGTGAATATCAAATTAAGTTTGCGGAAAGAGACGTAGCGGATAATCGTAGCACAGACTTTGTGTTTGAATTGATTGTGGACAATACCGCACCAGCTCTTTCAGAAAAAACTGATTTCGGAACCACTTGGTATAATTCCATGCAGACTTCGATTTTCAACTATGGCGATGCCAACATGGCTGATGATTATGTCGCGCCGATTTGCGACATAACTTCCGAAGGTGAAAATCAAACTTGTTCGATTACGCCAAATGTTTGCGATTTAGCCGGCAATTGTAATATTGTTACGGTGACTTCAAACGGAGCTAACATTGATTATACAAAACCAGCTAGTGTTATAAATGGTGGAGAAGATAATGAAACAGTTTATAGTAATGATTGGAATGGGATTATAGCCGGCACAGCTTCCGATAGTTTAAGCGGAGTGGCTGGAGTGAAGCTTTCTATCAAAAATAGTGCAGGAAAATATTGGAATGGCTTATCAACTTGGGTTGATGGTGAGATTTTAATTAATGCTACAGGGACCACCTCTTGGAATTATAATTTATCTTCACCTGCGCAAGATTCATACACCATCAAATCACATGCCGTAGATAATGCTGGAAATACAGAAGATACTTATACTTTAACTATAGTTTTGGATAAAACCATCCCTACAGTTGGTTTGTCAATTAATCCGAAAAATCCCAATGGAGACAATGATTGGTACAATTCTATTCCAGAAATAAATTTAAATGCAGTCGACAGCGTGGCTCTGGATAAAATAGAATATCAAATTGATTCGCAAACAGGTACTTGGATAACTTACACAGAGACAGTAAAAATTAATGATGGTAAGCATATTTTCTATTATCGTTCATTAGATAAAGCTGGAAATTATAGCAATGTGGGTATCAAAAATGTAAAAGTAGATACGCTTAATCCCGGTGTAGTTGAAGATTTGGATGCAAATTATGAAGAGGATAGGAATATCGTAAAATTAGATTGGCGAACCCCGGATGCTGATATTTATAAAGTATATATTTATCGCGGAAAACACAGAGATTTTCATATTAATTCCGGATCGCGTATTTCTGAAAATGCCGAAAATGATGAAGAAATAACCGACAGAGATGTCAAGATAGGAGAAAAATATTATTATAAACTGGTTACATTAGACGAAGCTGGCAATAAGGGGGACGCAAGAGTTATTTCTGTTAAAATTTCCGAAGACGGAGAAGCGGTTGTAACTGATGAGGGCGCTGAAGACACTCCGCAGACTGCAGAAGTGTCATCAGAGACTCCAGCAAATCAAAACGTCCAAGAAGATCAAGCTAATAATGTAACTCAGAATAATGAAGTAAAACAAGATGAAGAAAATAATGACGCAAGAGTAAAGGGAGCATCAGCATCTCAAGAAAACCTAAATCAATCCCAAAAAAGAACCTGGCCCTATGTCGGACTAGTCGGTGTTGGTGGATTTGCATTGGCTTGGTATCTGAGAAAAAGAAAAATTGGAATGAAGAAATTAATTCACCCGATAGATTAATGTTGAAATAGGAAATTTCTATTATTTTCTTTCTTGTGCTAAAATAAATAATATAAATTTAACAAGCACCCCAGTTAAATAATGTGAATTATTACAATTTGACGGTTTACCCCGTTAAATCGAAGTAAGCTTTGTTATTTAATGGGGGGTAAATAAAAAATGAGTGATATAAAATTTATGGATTTGACAGTAGAGGATATCAAAGTGGAAAATGGTCGAGTAGCTATCAAAGCTGGAGGCAACTTTTATTCTTTTTTTCAAACTAAACGAGACGGTCAGGTCAGTCGAGCGCAAACAGATTTTGAGAAATTAGGCGTAGCTATTGGTAATACTTATTCTTTCGGAATAACAGAAAATACCAAAAGCGGAGAAGACGGCAAAACGGTTACTTTTCGAAACATTTGTCTCATCAGCCAGACTCGCGCTCCTAAAAATCCCGCCAATTAAAGTCGCAATATTTTTAACATTAAAAACAGCTCTTAGGGCTGTTTTTTTATGAAATTATTGACAAAAAAATATGTGCCTCAAGTCTGATGACTCGAGGCACATGAGGTGATTCTTTTAGATAGAGAAGACCCTATCTTTTTTGGAGGTTGGAATTTCTTCTTCGGTTTTTGGTTGCGACGTATCTGGAACAATGCCTTTGGATATAACTTTCCCATTATAAGTGGCAATATAAGCTGGGTGTGAATGCATGGATTTTGTTCCATCCATTTCAATAGAAACTAAAGTAATAAAAGAAACGCCAGTGCGAGGAAGGGCTATGTAAAATTCCCTAGTACTTTTTGTGGAAGCCGTATTTTCGAGAGTGGCTTTCTCCCAATCACGCCAAGCGCATACTTTTTTGCCGTTAAGATAAAGCTCGTAGCCAGAGATATTAGAAGAATTATTAATCGTCCAACCAATTTCAATGGCGTGCGTCTTTGGAGATTTATCATTGAAGAGTGATGGATATATAAACTTTTCAAAGCCTACAATTGTAGCTATCAACATAATAATGAAGCTGATTTTTAATCCAACATTATTTTTGTTTGTAAACATGATTTCACCCCCATTTTCGATTAATCTTAAGAACTTCGTAAAATTTATATTTTTATAAATTACCCTAAACCTTAACATCTTATAATATGGATGTCAATGTTTGGCACCTTGAGTTCAAGAATTAATTGCAACACTCATATAGTAAAATTAGATAAGGACTAATTTTAAGAAAATATATGAGTAACAGGAGAAAGCTATGGCAAAAGACACTGAAAAACTAAGCATAGAAAACTTCGTAGCTCCAGCTTTCGGAGATGAAAAGATTGTTGTTAGGAGAACTATGGGACATTACGGAGAACAAGATAAGGAGACAACTCTGTCTTTCAGAAGCACTGCCGGTCAGTTAGAATCTGGACAAGTCGCTTGCGTAAGCTGTGGATATGACCATAGCCAAGGAATGTGGTTTGGATTCGGATGCACGATGCGTGGCAGTGGCAACCCTTATAGCTTTTCCATCGTGCGCTGTCCTGTGTGCGACTTGGAATATATCAACGGTGGTTGGGAAACTCAATCTCTAACTCAGGAAGAAATTCTAAAATCCTCAGAAGAAAATCCTTTCTTCGGAAAAAAATGATATAACCTGTTTCGCTATCAAAAAATTCGCAGAGGCAGGAGAAATGTAATCTATTTTCTCCTGCTTTTTATTTTGTAAAAAAAGTATAAGTTTTGTGTTGAAGATGAGGGATTTCCGCATCACTCATTCGCCGTCGTGATTTCATTCTTTGCCCAGGGTAGCACCAAATGTTCTTTAAGATTTTTTTGTATAAAAAAACCGTTTCAAATAGCAGTTGTGCTTTTTAAAACGGCTTGTTGAAATGGTGTATCGGCTGTTTGGTTAAAGCCTGAGTTTAATTGTAGCCAATCCGTTGTTGGTCACGACTTCGAATCTTATGTTGCCAGCCGCTCCCATTGGTTTGGTAATTTCATATGGAAAAGATAAATACCTCCCTCCGGTAATTGCGATCAGCGGCGAATCATCATTGCGTGACATTTCATCATTTATGCTTTGCAAAAAATCTTTTGCCGCTCGAATGGAGACGTCCTCGCTCATTATTAGAAAGAATTCCCCGGTTTCCTCATTTTTCACAACTACTATTTTGGTCTGGTCTTGATGATTTTTGAGCATATGGTCATTGCTGGGATTGCAACGCCAGATGTCGGAAACCGTAAAGTCGGTATTGCCGGCTTTGAAATGTCCGCCACCTCCTGAAGCAAATGATTTGACCATAAAATCAATTTGTTTTTCCTCAATCTCTTCATTCGAAGGACAGATGGTTACTATTTCAGCTGTACCTTTTTCATCTTGCGTTGTATCGGTATCGATGACAATAAATTTTCCGTTGAGAATAACTAATTTCCCAACAGCCTCTTCCATCTTTGTTGGTCCTTGCAAAATGTTTTTCATTGCTCTTTCCTCCTTTTTGAAATGATGAGAAACCTGTTCATGCCAGATATAGTACACTTGTTAGAAAAAAACTATCCAAATATGACTTGTCGGTAATGATAGCGCAACCGTTTTAGGATGTCAACGGAATAATTAACGTAACAATTAAATTTAAAAACACCACCCATGCCAAATTTTGGCAGGGTGGCGGTTGAGCGAGGTTGCTCACTTTCATTCAATGGATACGATGTTGATTTTATGCGGTTTGCCCTCAATCGTTAGTTGCCAACGCTCTTCTTCGGAGGTCGATATTATATATGATATCTTCTTGATCTCTGCTCCGTAATAATCCAGATCGGAAACAGACAACGTAACTTGTCTGCCCATGGACGCAGAATAATCAGATATTCCAGTTATGCGGCAGATGAAAGTGTAGTTGTTGAAGATGTCTTGAAATTTGACGACTTTTCCAACAAGACTTTTTAGATCTTCGGGTGGTTGCATGACATCTCCAGCGCCAACATTGATTGAAGAAATCGCTGTAAAACAAATAAAACCAACTACGAATAAAATCTTTTTCATTTTGGCACCTTTTTTTAGAGGTTTATCTTAATTGAATGGCTTCCATTGATTTTCCAAAGAACATATAAATGTAATATAAATAAGATAAGAAGTCAAATTTATTTGAGTTCAAGAATTTAAAAAGCACCAGGGGTGCTTTTAAATTTAATTTGTTGGGGATGAGGGATTCGAACCCCCGCATGACGGGATCAAAACCCGTTGCCTTACCGCTTGGCTAATCCCCAATTTTCACAAATCACATAGCATATAACACATAACAGAAATGTTTTATGTTCTATGATTATTGCTCCATGATTATTTATTCGGTTATTACCGTGGCGCCCATTAGACTCATAGCGTCAGAGAGTAATGATTCTTGCGAGTTGCCGTTTGTCCCGCATGCTCCGTCCACCATGTCCGGATTTATGTCGGGCGACTCTTCTTCGCTAACCGCCACTACTTTAAACACCAACCCTGTGATTTTATTAGAAATTTCACCAATTGTCAACCTATTTTCTGCTTTGTTAATTAAATCTTTTTGGAAGGAGTGGCGAATAACAATGTGAATCGTATCAGATTTAGAACTTTCGATTGGTACAGAGTTAGAAAGCATCATAGCTAGCGAACAATTTTTATCACGAAGTTCATCTACTATTTCTTTCCACTTTTTTTCAATTTCATAAACATTTATTTTTTCTCCAGTGGATAGGGGGGTTTCAATTGGAGCATTCTTAAGAGGGATTTGATCAACAATAACTTCGGCAACGGGTGGCTGGATAGGAGTTTTTTTGGCTGGATCAGCAAGCGCATCGTTCTTTTCGGCAGGGATAACTTTATTTTCGACAACTTCTTTGGGCGGAGTTGGAGGCGGAGTGGAAGTCTTTATCAAAGGAGCGTCAGCAAAATCAGATTTGGTTAATTCCACAATCATTGATTCAAGTGGAAGTTGAGGAATGAAAGATTCTTTAATTTTAGGAATATTTTCTGCAATCTTATCGACGCAAAGAATGATAAAATTAAGAGAAGTTTTTTGAGAGATAAGTTTAATACTTTCTTTTTGCTCTTTTGTCATTTTGGAAAATATTTTTTTATCCAGACTAGCATCAATATTTAAAAGCATTATTTTGCGCAGATATTCTAGCCAGCTTTTGGCGAGAAACTCCAGATTGTAACCATCTTTATAAATTTTATTGATAAGTAAAAGCGCTTGAGCAGTTTTTTTATCAAAAACAAGCGCAGTCAATTCTTCTACAGATTGGTTACTACTGATTCCTAGGATATCGGCAACTTTCTCGCTGGTAATTTTATTTTTTTCCAGAGTTATAATTTGCTCTAGCAGAGACTCAGCGTCGCGCATCCCGCCTTCAGCGCTGATAGCAATTAATTCAAGAGCAGGTTCTTCGATAGTTATTTTTTCTTTTTTGACGATGGCAGAAAGTTTACCGATAATTTCCTCAATGTCAAATTTGGAAAAATCAAATCTTTGACAACGAGAAATTATAGTTTCGGGAACTTTGTGGATTTCGGTCGTGGCGAGGATAAAAATAATATGAGCAGGTGGCTCTTCTAAAATTTTTAGAAGAGCATTGAAAGCTCCTGAAGAAAGCATATGGACTTCATCGATAATGTAAATTTTATATTTTCCTTTAAAAGGAGAAAGCTTGGCAGTTTCTCGCAGTTCGCGGATATTGTCCACGCCAGTATTAGAGGCAGCATCGATTTCTATGATGTCGGCGGAAGTATTGTTTTCAAATTGTTGGCAATTTTCACATTTGAGGCAAGGAGCTAAAAAGTGATCTTTGGATTTTTTTATTGGGGCAGTGCAATTAACTGTTTTGGCAAAGACTCTAGCAAATGTAGTTTTTCCGGTTCCTCTGGGACCGGTAAAAAGGTAAGCTTGTCCAGCACGATTGTTCTCAATGGCATTAGAAAGTGTGCGGACGATATGCTGTTGACCGACAACGTCATTGAATTGAGAGGGTCGATATTTGCGATAAAGAGTATTGGAAGACATAGTTATTCACGTTAACATATTAACATTTCAGCATATTAGCATTGTAGCATGGTTGGGAGAATTCGGGAAATATGAGTCTCTCTGTACTGCGAGCAGGTCCAATGTTAAAGAAATAAAGAAAAGACAGAAAAAAGACAGAAAAAACGGTAGCTTGCTTTTTGGCTTGAAATAGTGTATAATGATTATAGGTAAATAAACGGGTGTAGATTCCCGTTTTTTATATTTTAAGCCCAATTATGGACAAAATAAGACAAAAATACAATAAAATAAAGAGAGAAATGATTAATGGACCAGAAAATTGGTTGGTTTTTTGTAATAAAAAGCTAGGAGATATATCTAATATTGACGGAAGTTATTTAAAAAACTTTTTATTGGTCATTTTAGTGTCTTTTTTATCTGTTTTTACTTATTTTTCTCTCGAATCAATAGATAACATTAAATATCAGCCTGCGAAAACAATGCAGGTTAATTTAGTAAAAAGAAATATTGAATTAGAAAATAGAATCAGAAAAGCCACAGCTGGATTTCCAATTGAAAACATGACGCGGTACATTGCGCAAGAGGATGAGCAAACAGCGGCTTTTATAGTAGCAATTGCCAAGAAAGAAAGTAATTGGGGTAAAAGAACTCCTAAGCGAAACGGAGAAGAATGTAATAATTTTTGGGGATTCCGCCAGAAAAGAGAAAGAATGGGAAGCGGGGGCCATACTTGTTTTGACAATCAAAGAGATGCGGTAAAATCTGTGGCCGACAGGATAAAAGAATTAATTGATAACGGAATTAATACTCCTGAAGAAATGGTGGTCTGGAAATGCGGCTATAGCTGTGATGCTCACAATCCGGAAAGCGTAGATAAATGGATTGCGGATGTTAAATATTATTATAATAAGTTTTAATAGCGACTCGAATTTACAAATAAGCACTCTAATGACCCAAATATTAATCTAATTGCATAAATAAATTCATTAATTAAATATAATAACAAATGAAGAAAACTAATAAAAAAATTAATTACTTTACCATTATCAAAGAAGCTACAAACATAACCATACATAATAAAATTTTATGGTGGTTTGGACTGCTGACTATTTTTAGCGGATCATGTTTCTCTTTTAATTATACTTTTCCAAATAATTCTTCCGATATTAAATTTGATGAAATGGAATATATGAATATGATGAGGAGAATCTTCTATTATTGGGAGCTGTACAGCGGGTGGATAATCCTAGCGATAGCGATAGTCATTCTTATCGCAATCATTCTCTATGTAGTGGGATTGATTGGGCGAGGAGCGCTGATTGACTCTATTTTTAAGGTGATTAAAAAAGAGAATTTTTCTTTTTCTTCAGGATTTAAAAAAGGAATATATTTTTTGGGCAGGTTATTTTTGATAAAGTTATTTTTTTCAATATCTTTTCTCATCTTGCTTTTTATCCTAGCTTTCCCGGTAGTGAGACTGGCTATTTTGAAGAGTTATGGGGCCGCTATTTTGCTGGGTTTGGTTGCTTTTTTACTTTTGGTTTCAATTGCCATTCTATTCTCTTATTTTAGAACATATGCGCAGATGTATTTAGTCGGTAGTGATTTGGGTATCAAGAATTCAATAAAATTAGCTTATGGATTATTTGAAAAAAATATAAAAGAAAGTCTTATAATGGGAATAGTTTCGGGAGCTGTTAATTTGGTTATCGGCATCATCATCATTTTCATCTTAATAGGAGTAGCTATCCCAGGATGGATAATAGGCATTATCGCTTATAAGATAGCAGGGGAATTTGCTTTAATTGTCCTGGGCATATCCGCTGTCATAATATTTGTCGCCTTAGTAACTTTAGCCAGGGCAATTTTGAATGTTTTTTTTGAAGCTGTTTGGATATTATTCTTTCATGAGATAGGAAGGGAAAGCAGGGATGTTAAAAACTTAGAAGAGGAATTGGTAGTAGTTTTGCCCAACGATAGAGCGCCTGAATCAATCACTCATTAATAATGATGCAAATATATATTTTGCAGAAATCAAAAAACCATCCTTTCAAACAGAGGATGGTTTTTTGGTTGAGGATTAAGCGTAAAATTTATTTTAAGTTACATTGGCTGGCGCTGGAGCGGCCCATAGTGCCGAGATTTGATCCTCCTCCTTGCAAAAGATGTCCGCTGGGAGTAAGACCCTTTAAAGCCTATCGTTAATTTTGTTTTGAACATTTTGGCGAGCTTTTCCGATACCATTTTTTATAATACCAGTAGCGATTTTTCCTACCACTATGCCGGCAATTTCTCCGGCATTTCTGGCATTAGCAATAGCATCATTATCCATGGTGTTGGCGGCTACGGTGATGCCTTCAAGAACTGAGCCCGGAGTAATCACAACCCCTTCTTTGGTTTTTTGGGCGGTAAATCCTGCGTAAGACTGAGCTTGAAGAGCGGCTTTTTCTTTTTCTTGAGCTAGCTTTTTCTCATACACACTTTCCGTTATGAGCGCATAGGCGAGGGGATTATTTTTGGGCTCCATAAAAGCGTTGTAGGCCGCCCAGGTTCCATCGTTAAACATTTCAACCGGTCCGCAGGCCCATTCTTCAAAGGTATCTTGCAAAGAAGTATAGTCGATAGTAACGACATAATCCTTGGCTCTAGCTGAGCGCCATTCGCTGTAAGATCCTTTGCAAGCTCCTGAGCTGTATGATCCGGATGATTTCCCTCTAGTAGTAACTGTAAAAAAGTCATTTATGTAACTGTTTGTAGATCCAGTGGGGCTATTGAATAGATAGTCTTCCCAGTCAGTAATGAAAAGTGAAGCCGCTTGTGAAGTTCCGGAAATTAAATTGTTGACAGTATCACTGATTGTTTCAATGGCAGCTTTTTTGAGAGCGCCAATGATAGCAGCTTTGATTTGCTCCCACATTCCATCCAGCATAGTCCTAAAAAAGGCATTGCCGAGATCTGGCCATGCCACAACGGCACTGGCCCTATGTGTAGGTGTGGCAGAAGTTATAAATATTAAGATAATTGCGCTAAATATAATTTTTTTACTCATAATATTGGCCCAGCCTTTTCCATAACAAAATTAGTTAAATCTAATTCTTTTAGTTTCGCTTCCGTTTCGCTTATATAATCATTAGCAAGAACCATGATTTTTTCAACTTCAGAAAAGCTAACTAAAGATGCGATAGGATCACCGACGTCGACTTTCACTTTTTCCTTAAGGGATATGGCATAGGTGGCCAATCGTAAACCTTTTTTGTGAATATCTAGCATATCGGCCGGAACCTCTAAATCATTTAATTTTTCCAATATTACAGCACCTTTGTCGGCTAAGTCTGTGAAATAATCGACCCCAATGTTGCCAGTAGGAGAGACAACCGAAGGAATCATCTTCATTATTTCATCGGAAAATCCTTCTATGGATTCTTTGGAATCGATGGAATGAGGTAAATTATTGGTCATTATATAGAAAATAGAAGATAGGTATTCTTCATCATCTTCTTTGTTCTTGCGAGCTTGCTTTTCTTTGCCATAACCGGAATAGTTTTGTTTTTTCATTTTTATCTTGGATTCATCTATTTCGGGCAAATCTTCAAAAGAGATGTCCCCTGCAAGCTTTTCTTCTATCAAGCTATTTATACTACCCATATCCACTCCGCCTTCTCCGCCGCTTTCGACCATCTCAGCAATTCTGGCGGAAAATTCATCAGTTAAGTTCCCAGATTCAGGAGATTTGGTGTCTATATTTATGTTATTGTAATTGGTTTTAGCCTTGGGGGCATTAATTTTATCTCCAGGGGCCGGTTTAAGCGGATCATATCCGCTCTTGATCTCTGCACCGTCTTGGTATCCGTCACTATCAGAATCAGAATTTTTTGGATCTGTGCCATACCTTGATTCGTCTGTGTCGCTAAGTCCATCTTGATCAGCATCAGAAAAAACATTATTACCATTAGAATTTTCTTGGGCAATAATAGAGAGAGAATATCCAAAAAACAAGAGCAAGAAAAAAATCAATAAAGTTGCTTTTATTTTTTTTACTTCTACTAAATACATAATTCTGTTTATTTTTTTATTTTAAATTCTGTAACGGCATAAAATCTTCTAAAAAAATTATAGCATAAAAATACTTGATTTGGCAATGCTTTTAATGGTATCCTTTTTATGCCCCTACGAAATACCACGTAAAATAAAAAATAAATTTTTTATCACGTGGCGGGCGAATTTTACGAAATTACGAAATCTTTACTAATTACTAATTAAATACGGATATACGAATAATATCAAATTGGTATATTGCTAAATTGTTATATTGTTTTCATGTTTCATGACTCGATGATTCAATGACTGTTGACGAATAATAATTTGTTTCAGTGTTAAGTTATTTGCTTGTTAACATGTTAAAATGTTAATATGTTGCATGCCTTACGTTTATGGTTTTATCTCTAAAAGATTTAATTAAAAAAATAGAAAATTCTCCTACTTCTTTTTATATTTGGCTCTGTACTTTTTTGGGTATTATTACGGCTCGGATTGATGGAATGGTAAGTAGAACAGGAAATTATTTTTTTCACCATGTTGCTTATACTTTTTTCTTTTTTCTTTTGACCTATCTGATACTTTTGGGTCTGCTTATTAAAAATTTGAAAATTAAGATAAAAATAGCTTCCAATGTATTAATTTGGGGATATTTGATTATTATATTTCCTCCTTTGATTGATTTTATCTTATTTAAAGATAAATTGTATTTAAGTTTTTATGGCGTTTACAGTTTAGCAGAGATGCCTCGAAGATTTTTTACTTTTTTTGGAGATAGCCCTGACTTTGGAGTAACTTACGGAGTCAGATTTGAAATCGCAATGGCAGTGATAGCTTTGGGCATTTACGGATATTTGAAAACAAAAAGTAAAATAAGGGGTTTATTTTTAGCATTGCAAACTTATATAATTTTATTTGTGCTGGGGACATCTCCTTCGTGGGCAACTATAGCGGTGAAAGGTTTTTCTAAGGGCTTTATGCAGGTGAAAGATATGGACATTGTGCAATTATTTTTTACTTCTGCCAGATTGTTCTCTCGAGAAACAGGAAATTATACTAACGCACTGAGCATTAAAATCTCTCTCGTTTATGCAGTTTTGTTGGCAGGATTGATTATTTTGGGATTATTTTTTTATTATAAAGATAAGTTCATATCTTTTTTGAAAAACTCTCGTCCCGTCCAATTAATTTATCATGCAGGATTGTTATTTGTGGGAATGGGGTTGGGAATTTCTTTAACTGAAATTAATTGGGATTTTAGTTTTTTTAATTTTATCAGTTTTTTGAATATAGTTATCGCAATCTCTCTGGCGTGGCTGGCTTCGGTGGTTTTCAATGATATTTTTGATAAAAAAATAGACAAAGTTACTAATGATAAGCGTCCTTTGATAGTGGGGGATTTTAGGCAGGATGAATACATAACAATCGGAGTAGTGCTTTTTGCTTTTTCTATTTTATATGCAGCTTTGATAAACCCCAAGATAGCCTTACTGCTTCTGGCTTATCAAATGCTAGCTTGGCTTTATTCTGCTTGGCCGCTTAGATTGAAAAGATTTACTTTCCTATCAACTTTTATCAGCGCGTTGGCCTCGCTTTTGGTAATTTTTGCGGGCTTTATTCTGGTTACTTTTTCTCAAGATATAATAGAATTTCCCAAAAGAATTTTTTGGTTAATGTTATTTTCTTTAACGTTAGCCTTGCCCATCAAGGATCTAAAGGATATTAAAGGGGATAAATTGGACGGAGTGGCAACTATCCCGGTAGTCTTTGGCGAATATTGGGGAAAAATTATCATTGGTAGCGGAATATTTTTATCTTATTTTTTAAGTGTGATTCTGCTAAACGAGTCTCGATTATTATTGTGGGCGATTATTGTCGGAGGGTTGTCTTTTTGGGTGGTGACTTCTAGCGGAGAAAATAAAAAGATAAGTAACCGCAACTTAATCTGGTGGGTCATGGGTCTGGTCATTATTTATCTGGCTGTTTTGATAAAGTTGGTTGTTTTTTAAAGTAAATTGGATTTTTTCTTATCCCCTCGCCCCTTGGGAGAGCCTGTCTGCCCTAAGGAGTATGTTTTTCGGAGGTAACTTGCTTCACATATTTTACAAACTTTCAATATTTCATTCTCCACCCCCTCTGCCTACTCGCCTCGCTAAAGTTACTGCGAAGCGGGTCGGCATCTCCCCCTCAAGGAGGGGGAGAGGGGAAACCTAAAACAAGGTGGCTAGTTTTTTCCAATCATCGATAGAAAGCTCCTGCGCTCTAGTATTGGGAGTTAAATTAATTTGAAGAATAATCTTTTCTATTTCTTTTTTATCAAGATGAAAACTGTTAGATAGGTTATTGATTAAAGTTTTTCTGCGGGCGCAAAATCCTGCGCGCACTACTTTAAAAAATTGCTTATCTGCCAGGGCGTCGCTTTTTTTAATATTGGATATTTTTATGACGCTACTATCTACTTTAGGAGGAGGGTTAAAATTATCCTTGGTGACATCAAACAAAATTTCAGCTTGAGCGTAATATTGGACGGAAGTTGAAAGGATACTCATTTTCCCTTTGGGGGCCACGATCCTCTGGGCGACTTCTTTTTGAACCATCAAAATTAATTCATCAGGTTGACGGGCAGTCTCTAGAAATAATCGAATGATTTTGGAAGTTATGTAATAAGGAATATTGGCTATTATTTTATACTTGTCAATTTTTCTTTCATTTAACAATTGGGGTAAATTTATTTTTAAGATATCTTCAAATATTAAATCTATATTTTTCTGTTGGCTAAATTTGTTTTCTAAAATAGTTTTTAATTTAGTATCAAGTTCAACAGCGATAACTCGCCGGGCTTCTTGGCAAAGTCTTTCAGTCAAGATTCCTTCTCCGGGACCAATCTCCAAAATGGTTTCATCTTTTTTTATTTGAGAAGAATCAACTATCTGAGTTACGATAGCCGGGTTGTTTAAAAAGTGTTGTCCTAGATAACGAGGCATAAATTTTTCAGCTTAAATATTATTTACTTCTAGCTTAGATTAATAGAAGAGATAAAGCAAATTAAATCATTTTAGCATATTAGCATATCAACATATTAGCACAATAATATTTTTTTATTTGTTAAAATATTGACCCATTGACGAGTTTAGGAATTTGAGAATTTGAGAATAATAAATATTTTTTCATAAATCATAAATCTTTACTTTGGTGACTTTTAACTTAATTATTACATTGTTCTTATGTTTTAATGTTAATATGCTAACATGATTTTGCTAACGTGCTAAAATGTCCCGCATTGGCAGTTATTGTTTTTAGCGGTATAATAAATTTGTGAAAATAAGTTTTAAAGCATTAAATTAAAATGACGAATAGGAAGACAAAAAGATTAATTGTGATTTGTGCGTATATAGTATTTTTTGGAGTTTTGGGAGCTTTGATTTATTATATTTTTGAGCCAGCGGCAACTTGTACGGATGGCAAAAAAAATCAATCAGAAAACGGGATTGATTGCGGTGGGGTTTGTGCGCCTTGCAAAGAAGAGATTCGGGCTCAAGACATAAGGATAGATGAAAAGTATTTTGTGTATGGCAACAAAAATCAGTTTGACGTAATGGCGGCCATTACTAATGTTAACAACAAATATGGAGCCGTTAAATTTAATTATGAGTTCCAATTGCTGGATCAGGCGGGCAATGTCTTAGAAAAGAGAGCAGGAACCAGTTTTGTTTTACCGGATGAAAGCAAATATATTGTGGAGCTCAATTTGCATTCTTCCATTAATCCATACCGATTGAATTTTGAAATACAAGATGTCCAATGGGAGGAATTTTTGGAATATGCAGAGCCGAAGTTAAGCATATATCAAAAAAATTATTACGAAGAGTTTGAAAAAAACATAGTAACCGGACTCTTGAGAAATGAGAGCAATTTTGATTTTAATTTTATCGAGTTGGTGATGATTTTGAGAGATGCAAACGGAAAGCCGGTCGCTTTGGGCAAGAGTGAAATGAGAACGATTAAATCCCAAGAGGAAAGAGACTTTAAGTTGATTTGGCCTTATAAATTCAGCGAAAATGTAGCCAATGTGGATATCAAGGCAGAGGCTAATGTTTTTGACTCGGATAACTTTATAAAGAAATATTTGCCCAGCAGGCAATTCCAAAATTATCAGTAGTACTTAGGTAAAGGTATCTGCCTTATAATAAAAAGAAATCCCATCTTGATGTGGAATTTCTTTTTTTAAATACATAGCTTGATTTTATTTAAATTTGGAGTAGATTAGTAAAGTTAAGCAATTAAATGGTAAAAAATATGGATATAAATTTTTTAATGGTGGCAATAGTATATTTGATTATAAATATAGGAGCTTTTCTGGCAATGATGTTGGACAAAGTTAAATCAAGAAAAGGCAAGGCTAAAGCGGAAAGAATTTCAGAGGGAATTTTATTTTTTATGGCTGCGGCTTTTGGGAGCGCCGGGGTTTATCTGGGGATGTTTGTTTTTCATCATAAAAACAGAAAATGGCATTTTATTTTAGGGATTCCGCTTTTGATGCTCCAGAATATAGTTTTTCTTTCAGTTTTGTATAACTTTTTTAATTCTTTGCAATAGTTTTGATATATATAGGACTTACGCGTTTGAATATTATTTTTGTTTTATGCGTTTCTGAAAAATATCATTTTTTCTCGCCTTTCGCTTCGCACGGCTCGCCTCGCTAAAGCTACTGCGAAGCGGGCAGTTCGAAAAAATAATATTTTTTAGAAACCAAGGCTATATAGTTCAAACGCGTAAGTTACAATATATTGTAACAATATATTTGAATTTTTGGGCACTATAGGCTACTATTAGAGTAGCTTTTTAGTTAGTGAAAAGCTGGCTTAAATCAATAAATTTATTAATACTTTATGAATTATAAAAAAACAACCTTAAAAAATGGATTAAGAATAATTACTGCTCCGATGAAAGACACGCAAACAGCGACGGTGATGGTGATGGTGGGAGTAGGATCAAGGTATGAAAACGACGAAGAGCGGGGACTTTCTCACTTTATTGAGCACATGATGTTTAAGGGTACGAAGAAGCGCGCTAACACTCAAATAATTGCCAATGAACTGGATGCTATTGGGGGAGAATTTAACGCTTTTACAGGTAAAACCAGTACGGCTTATTATGCCAAAAGCGATGCTAAACATTTAGATAAAACTTTGGATGTAATATCAGATATGTTTCTTAACTCCAAATTTGATACCAAAGAAATAAATAAAGAACGTGGAACAATTATTCAGGAATTGAATATGTATGAGGATATGCCGATGCGAAGTGTGGATGATGTTTTTGAAGGTCTTTTGTATGGTAATCAAAAATTGGGCAGGCAAATTATCGGAACCAAAGAAACTATCGGGAGTGTAAAGAGAAATGACTTTATTAATTATATAAAGAGATTTTATATCTCTGGCGATACAGTTGTTTGTATAGCTGGAAAAATAGATGAGAATAAATTGATAAGGAAAATTGAGAAGTTATAAAAGTAATTGAAACACAAAATGCACCTCAAATAAAAATTAAAAATAAGAAAACCGATCAAACCCATTTAATTTTAGGAGTACGCGCTTATCCCGATGGGCACAAAGATGAGTATGTCTTATCCTTGCTTTCTATTATTTTAGGAGGTAATATGAGTAGTCGACTCTTCATCAATGTCAGAGAGCGACAAGGACTGGCTTATTATGTGCATACCGGTACAGAATCTTATCAGGAGGCTGGTTATCTAGCGACTTCAGCGGGAGTAGAACATAAAAATTTAGCTAAAGCTGTAGAGACAATTTTGAAAGAATATAAGAAAATTGCCAGCAGAAAAGTCACCGCGCAAGAGCTACAAAAAGCCAAAGATTATGTAAAAGGTAAATCGGTAATGGGCCTGGAATCATCTGACTCCGTGGCTTCATTTTTGATAGGGCAAGAAATTAGAAAAGAAAAAATATTAACTCCCAAAGATATTTTTAAAAAGATCGATAAAGTAACCCAAGAAGATATTTTGCGCGTAGCTAAAGATATTTTTAGAAACGAAAAATTAAATTTAGCCTTAACTGGACCGCACAAAAGAACTAAGGAATTGGAAGAAATATTAAAATTTTAAATTAACCACTATGGAAAATAAATTAATCGGAGCATCGACAGAGATGATTTTAAAAGTAGTCGCAATTATTTTAGGACTTGGATTTCTTTATTTAATTAGAGATGTATTGGTGTTGTTTTTTGTGGCTATCATTGTAATGGCGGCCATCGACCCATTGGTAAGTTGGTTTAAATTAAAAATAAGAATCCCGCGCATTTTGGGAGTTTTGATTATTTATCTTTTTTTGATTTCTATTTTAGTGGCGGTTATTTCTTTTTTGGTGCCGGCGCTATCTAGTCAATTTAGGGCATTTTTAGTGGCTTTGCCGGATTATCTTGGGCAGGCGGATAGTTTTTTGAAGGGAGTTTCTTTTTATGGCTTAAACTTAAATCTTAGCAATATTAGCAATAATCTTGGAGACGGTTCTTTTAATATTTTTTCAACCACGGTGGGATTTTTTAGCGGATTAATTTCTTTTGTGGTAGTTTTTTCCATGGCTTTCTATATGTCGATTCACCAAGACGGTATGGAAAATTTTTTAGAGTCAGTGAGCCCGGAAAAATACAAAGTTACAACAGTCAGATTGGCTAAAAAGATAAAAAATAGAATTGGGCGCTGGATGAGCGGACAATTGATTTTGATGTTAACTATTTTTTTATTAGATTACACCATCCTTTATTTTTTAGGAGTACCTTATGCCTTGGTGATTGCGATAATCAGCGGATTTTTGGAAATTATTCCTTATATCGGTCCGACTATTGCAGCCTCGTTGGCAACGCTTATCGCTGTTTTGGTTTCTCCGGTTAAGGCCATTTTTGTGTTATTTTTCTATGTCTTAGTGCATCAAATAGAGAGCAATATTATTGTTCCTCAAATAATGAAAAAAGCGGTAGGCTTAAATCCCTTGGCTGTTATTTTATCAATGTTAATTGGTTTAAAAATAGCCGGTGTAGCCGGGGCAATTTTGGCCGTACCGGTAGCGACGGCTGTGGGAGTAGTGGCTAAAGAATTTATGAAGAAGAGTGAAGGTAAAATGTAATTTTTTTGCAGTTTAAAAATATGGAAAATTTAGAAAAAGGAATTTTATATGTGGTAGCCACACCCATTGGGAACATGGGAGATATTACTTTGCGCGCTATTGAAACACTTAAAACTGTGAATTTAATTCTCTGCGAGGATACGCGGGTAACGAGAAAATTATTAGACAGATATGAAATTAAAGTTTCAGCCATGTCCTACCATCAACATAGTAAAATTGCAAAAGTTGATGAAATTATCGAAAGATTAAAAAATGGTGAAAATATGGCGCTGGTTACTGATGCCGGTACTCCAGGCATAAGTGATCCTGGCAATATGTTGGTAGAGCAGGTAGTCGGGGAGGAGATAAGTGTTGTTCCGATTCCAGGAGCCTCAGCTATCGGAGCACTAATTAGTGTAGCCGGAATTGATATGCAGAAATTTGTTTTTTTGGGTTTTCCACCGCACAAAAAAGGACGCCAAACTTTCTTTAAAGAAGCGATAGAATTTAAATATCCAGTAATGTATTACGATTCCCCGCACCGACTTTTAAAAAACTTAGAATTATTAAAAGAATTAGGTTACGCGAAAGATATTATCGTCGGCCGAGAATTAACTAAGATGTTTGAAGAAGTAGTGCGCGGAAGTATCGATGAAATGACTGAGTATTTTAGCCGGAAAGAAAAAATCAAAGGGGAATTGGTGGTGATTTTGAGTTAATTTTGCTAGATTTAGGACAAATTTAAAATTCCGGTCATATAAAAAAAATCCCAAAATAAGCCACAAAAAGTGCATTCTGACTATTGTATAGTGGAATATACAATAGTCAAGACTTTTTACATTTTGTTGATTTTACCGGGATTCCCGGTAATTTGACAATTTTTACAAATCCCGGTAAAAGTGTTTAATTGTTCTATAGTATAATAAGTATAGAGAAATAAGCTATGGATAAAGGACAAAATGGCATTTTATTGCACATTTTATCCATAGTTCAATGCATACTATGGATTATGCTTTATTTGAGGTATAAAATAGTAAATTTTATTTATAAATAGAATCATGGAAAAGTATCTGACTATTTTATATTTGTAGTGAAATATATGACAATTAAGAATTTTTGTATGTGGTTTATTTTACCGGGAATCCCGGTAAATTGACAAAATATGCAAATCCCGGTAAAATTAAGTAAAATATGAATATTTATTTGCCAAATAGCGCATTTATTGGAAATATCGATCCTTTTTTAAAAAATATTGATTTTTCCAATAAAGAAAAATTAGAAATTACTGCAAACGAAAGCTGGATCGCTGTTCATCCAGTAGTTTTATCTATGGTGGCTGCCCTTGGTCTTCCGGTAAAACCAGAAAATATTATTTGTGAAACTCTTACGGCAAAATCTGCTCATTATCTTCAAAGAATGGGATTATTTAAATTTTTAGGTGTTAAATCCGGAATAAGCGTAGAAGAACATGAATCAGCGGGTCGATTTATTCCATTGACTCAGATAAAAAATTCCGAGGAATTATCGCATTTCATTAAGGAAATTATACCTCTTTTACATCTTCAGCCTGCTCAAGTTGATCCAATTCGATACGTGGTGAGCGAATTGGTTAGAAACGTTATAGAGCATTCTGGTTCAAAAGATGGGGCAATTGTATCTGCTCAGTATTATAAAAAGAGTAATAGAATCGCAATTGGAATTGTGGATACGGGAGTAGGAATAAAAAAAACTATAAATAAATCTCATAATGCGTTTACCAATATGGAAGCTATTCGTTTAGCTTTAATCCCTGGGATTACCGGAACGACGAAAAAAGAAGGTGGCACGGAATATAATGCGGGAGCAGGATTATTTTTTATTAAAACTATAGCTAAAGTGAATCATGATTTTTTTATGATTTACAGTGGTGATGCTTTATACAAATTATTAAAGAGTGGTTCTGATAAATTGTTTGCTGATCCATTTCGGGATAAACATTCCAAATCAGAAAAGCTTCCGATTTGGGATGGTACAGTTGTGGGGGTTGATATTTCTCTTGATGAAACAAAAGAATTTTCAGAGTTATTAGATTTAATTAGAGGTGTGTATTCTAAAACAGTAAAAGAAAGAAGAAAAGCTAGATATAAAAAACCTAAATTTGTATGAAAAATATTAAATTATTCGAAAGAGTCGGCTCTTTCGCCGAAAATAAAGATATCGCTAGAGATATAAGAATCAAAGAAATCATACCTGCCATAGAAAGTGGCAAGAGGGTTGTGTTGGATTTCAGTAACATTGATGCCGCAACTCAATCGTTTGTTCATGCTCTCATTAGTGATTTAATTAGAAAATATGGCAATGATATTTTAGATAAAATCGATTTTAAATCTTGCAATAAAAATGTTCAAAAAATAATAATGATTGTTAGTGATTATATGCAGGAGGGCACTTAAATAGATTTTTTTTAAGGCAAATTAAAAGAATAAATATCAAAACTTTATTATTTCTAAAATAAAAATAATGTTTTTGCAAAAAATAGATCAAGAGTTTGATGAATGGAAAGGGAATTATAAAGTTGGAGAATGAATATTGGGCAAATCAAGAACATTAAATCGGGAAAATATTTAATCAACATGGAGATGCAAAAATATAAATCATTTATTCGTAATTATTTATTAAGCTCGTCATTGTACGATTTTGTTTTTGCGTATGCTATTTATAATGTACTTTTTAACATTCGCGGGCTTTCTGTTTTTGAAATCTCAATGCTACTTGCTTGGTGGGCATTGGCGGCAATGTTACTCGAAGTTCCTTCGGGGGCGCTTGCAGATTATTGGAGTCGCAAAAAAATGCTCGTAATTGCTCCAGCAATAAAATCTGTTTGTTTTGTTGTTTGGTTTTTAGCAGACGGCAACTTTTATCTGTATGGTCTTGGATTCCTCTTTTGGGCCATCGGCAGTTCTCTCGTTTCAGGCACAACAGAAGCTTTGCTTTACGATGAACTCGTAGCATTTAAGAAAAAAGATGAATATGAAAAAGTGCTGGGGCAGAAAAAATTCTACAAGCATATTGCCTTAGCTATTTCCACGGTCACTGGTGGGTTTATAGCTCACTATAACTTAGACTGGGCGTTAATTTTTTCAGTCATCCCGCTTTTATTATCTGCGTTTTTTGCCCTGCTTATCAGAGAAACGCCAAAAACAAAATCTACTGAGGAAGTTCATTACCTCGATTATATAAAACTTGCTTATCGAGAAGTAAAAAGTAATAAAGTTCTGCTAATTTTCTTGCTTTACTCTTTCGGGATCTCAATTTTCGGAAATATTGAGGAATTTGATCAATTATATTATCAACTTTCCGGCTTGCCGATTTACGCTTTTGGCCTAGTTGGCTTCTTTTGGTCGGTGCTAAATTCTATTGGCTCTTACTATGCTCATAAATTCAAAAAAGCCATTTGGATATTTTATGTCTTTCCGCTTGTTGCAGTGATTTTGCTTTTCTTTGTTGGGCTTAAACCAAGCATTCCAATGATTGGCGTTTTGCTACTAGCATATTTTATTACCTCGCCACTTAGCGTATTGATTGATAGTAAAATACAGCATAATGTTAAGTCAGTCGGCAGGGCAACAGTAACTTCTGTAAGCGCCTTGCTGATTAATCTTTTTGGTGTTTTCTTAACCCCAATCTTTGGAATAATCAGTAAGATTTGGAATCTGCAGACAATTTATATATCAACAAGTATTTTTTTGTTGGTTTTTGCAATATGGGCGTTTACTAGCAGAAAAATATTTGCACTTAAGAAAGCCTGATTTGCTGAGTATATTGGGTGTTAATACAAAAAAGCATGGATTGATAAAAATATTATGAATTTAACAGGAAAAATAAGTGAGAACGAAATGATTGCCGAGTTTTTGAAAGCTGAATATTCTTCGGAACGCTTTAATAGTCGTTTGAAAAGTCTGCTTGATAAATACAGCGCTGACCATAAACTGATAACCGAACCTAATTTAAAAAATAAAGATGACAATATATTCCGCAAAACTTTACTCGGTGAATATAGAGGTTATGGCAGAAACCAAGAACTATTTGAAAATTTCCCCAATGACGTTCAATGGCACATAGCCCTCTTAACTCCTGAAGAATTAAAACAAGCAAAATATATCGCATATGATTATTGGAAAGAGTTAACTGATGGCTCTCGCCTAGCAATTGATGCAGTAAAAAATATTCAGGCTGGCAAAGAAATTTTCAATCAAAGTAACGAAAGATTTTTATCGGTTGCTGAGGCTATTAAAAATGGGGTTAAGTTCCCACGCCTAATTTTTCTAGCAAGTGATAAAGATTCATCTGTTGTCGTTTTGGAAGGGCATCTTCGTCTTACCGCATTTTTACTCGAGCCAGAGTTTATCCCAAAAAACTTAGAGGTTATAGTTGGTTTCTCGAAAAACGCAAGTAAATGGGATTTATATTAATTCGCAAAATCAAGCATTAATACCTCGAAGATAATCAATAAAAGTTTTTCAGCTATTCGAGGTCACAGAGACAAATTACTATTTTTTATAAACACTATGATAAATATTGCTGACATATCGATTGATAAAATAATAGGCGGAGAATTTCAAAATGAAATACCCGAGCTTTACGAGTTGAAAAATACTTTTGAAAATAATCGATGGCATCACGAAACAACTTTTGAGCATACCATATCCGTTTTAAGTGAGTATGAAAAAATTATTAGCACTAATCAAATAGATTGGTTAGATGTGAAAATAAATAACAACTCAAAAAAATCTTTGCTTAGAATAGCAATTCTGCTACATGATATTTCCAAAAATGAAACAATGTTAATTGCTAATGACAAAACTAACTCATTTCCTAATCATGAAGAAAAAGGTGCTATAAAAGCCAAAAACATTCTAAAAAGATTTGAACTTAGTGATGATGAAAAAAAATTTATTATTTCGATAATCGAAAATCATGGTCAACCCCATAAAATTTTAGGAAGTCGAGAAGATTGTGAGCAAGCGCTTAATGACTTTAAAATTAAAATGCCAAATATCTATAATGAAACGATGTTACTGGCTATGGTTGACACTATGGGATCAAAATTGGAACAAAACGAAAAAGAAAACTATGATTTTAGGATTAGTAAATACAAAAACATTTTGGAGCTGATATAAAAATTAAAAATCAATTATGAAAAACATGCCAGACAAAAAAGAAGACAATGTAACTCAGAGATATGTTGACTCGGAGGAGTATCAAAATGAGATAGCCCGACAATATAAAAAGCGGGTATCGAAATTTTCTCGAGAGCAAGTCTTAGAGGTTTTAAAAATGCTTAATATATCAAAATTGCCGTCTATTAATGAAATTGTCGAAGCTGGCGCTGGCAATGTCAATGCGACCTATATAACCGATGATTTAGTTATAAAGTTAAATCAAGAGAAAGGACATCCTGATTATTGGGCAAACAAAATTGTCTCCGACCGCCTTGGCGAGCATTCACTGGTAGTGAATGTGTTGGCCTATGACAATTTTGAAAAAACCCCATTTGAAGCTTTGGTAATGGAGAGGGCAAACGGCCATATGCTTTTGGACGATATTCTAGAAATGAGTGAAAAAGATAGAGAAATTATTTTTCAACAAGCTTTGGATGTTATAGATAATCTTTTTGAAATCAAATTTTCCAATTTTGGCCGGGTCACGCTTGACGACATAGAATCCTATCCCACATATGCAGAATTTATAACCAAAGAATTTGATGACCATATTGCTAAAATTAGAGAGGAAAAATTATGTGCACCTGAGAATCTAGATAAAATAGAAGTCTATTTTAAAAAACACGTTTCCATTTTTGATAGTGGTGAATCTGTATTCGTTCATACGGATACGCACATGGGAAATATTTTGCATGTTGGGACAAAACTAACTGCGCTAATTGATTTTGATTCTTCACTAAAAGCCCCAAAAGTAAGGGCGCTCAATTCATTGCTCGGTTTTATTGATAACCCTCAACAATATGTCGAAGGGACAAAGGACTTTTCTAAGTTTAAAGGGAAAAATTTTCATCACTTGCTGCCAATTTTAAAATTGAGATTCCCGGAAATTTTTGCTGATCTACAACTGTTGCGCAAATTAAACATAATAGTTATCAAAGAGGTTGTATCAATGGTCTCTGAAAATTGGTCAGCTAATTTTAATGCGGAAATGATTACAAGACTAACGGAAGATGAACTGCCGGACGATGATTTGAGCCAAACATATTATGGTAAAATTTTATTGAATCAAAAAATATGATTGCAAATGAAAAAAAGATAATATTTTTGGATGGTGACGGGACTTTGTGGTATCCAAAAAAAACGAAGTACACAGAGAAACCACATTGGATATATGCGCATGAGGATAGTAAAGACAACTATTGTGAGCATTTAATGATGATTCCGACAGCACTGGTTACTCTAAAAAAGTTAAAGAAACTGGGAGTGACTGTTATCTTACTTTCAACCCATCCTCATCCGCCCAAGGAAGCTGACGTTGTCATCAATCATAAGGTGGCACATTTTAAACTTGTGAAATTGTTTGATGAAATACATGCGACACGAGAAATTCAATCTTCGAAAGGAGAATTTATTCTTAAAATATTAAAAAAAAGAAAAATACCGAAAAGCAGGGCTCTGATGGTTGGGGATAGTTATCGTTGGGATTACAAACCAGCAAAAGATGTCGGCGTAGATGCGTTAATTATAGAATCAGAATATTTAAAAAAAGATCGGTATGGAAAGATGGTTAAAAATACCATTAAAAAATCAAGCGATGTGCTGGAATATATTTAGTAAGAGTCGCTAATTTAAAGATATCGGGGCTGATTTTATCGGAAAATACATGAAAAATATAATTGTTGATAAACGTAAAATTTTAAGATACACTTGAAACAATTGTAAAATATTAAAAAAATTAAGATAGAGTTGAAACTTTATGAATGGAAATAATTTAGAAAATTTAGAAAAGATTTTTGATTTTTTAGAGGTAGCAGAAAAATTAAAATCAACTTTGCGCTATAATAAAACAACCTCGGGCCGACAGGAATCAACGGCTGAACATTCTTGGCGATTAGCTTTAATGATATTCATGCTAGCTGATGAGTTAAAGCTGGAAATTGATGTTATGGCCGAAGCTTTGACCGGAGATATTGACGCGATCTTAATCGCCGAGGGAAAAATTTCTAAAGAAGAAAAAGAAATTCAAGAAGCTAGGGCAGTTGAGAAAATTCAACAGACTCTTCCCGCGTTAGTAGGAAAAGAAATCACTGCTTTGCAAAATGAATATAACGAAAATAAAACCAGGGAAGCGAAATTTGTGAAAGCTCTGGATAAAATTGAAACTTTGACTCAACTTGCCGAAAGTGGATACAAAATTTATGATAAACCAGAGTTTATCGCTAATTATGCTGATAAAGCCGTGGGAGAATTTCCTGAATTGTTGGAGACATTGAAAATAGTTAAAAGAAAGTTAAAAATAGAATTCAAGAAAGGAAATATTCAGTGGAAAAAAGAATATGATAATTTTTGTTTGACATAAAATCCAAAAGATATATAATCAAAGTATGAAGAGAATTTATCAATCAAATCCAAATAATAACAATAATAATCGCTTAGGGCGAGCTTGTTTCTAATTGTTTGGATAAAAATTGATAGACAAAGAAGCTGGTCGCCTAAAAAAATGGGCGATTTTTTTTGTTGTTAAAATAAGAGGAGGAAAAACAATGAATAATATCGCTATTGTTAAAGGTGATGGAGAGTGGGGAGTTCTTTTTAACGCTAATAATCAGCCATTCTGTTGGGGCGAGATAATAGGTCACAAGGATGATATGGTTATTTTTGAGAATAGGGGGCAATATCCAAGAAGGCTGGTTTTCGAGTGTGAATCTGCGCTTAGCGCACAAGAAGCATTTGATGCAATGATTAAAAATGACGAGTGAGAAGAAATTATATGCGAGGGTATAATGTAAAAGGAGATGGTGTTATGGAAAAAAAAGATGATGAAAAATGGGTGGTTCTTTTCGATGATACGGGCACAGAGGTTCAATGGGGGCATATAAGCTCTAAAACGATTCAAAATTCAGTGGATACATGCGCATATGTGTGCTTGAAATTTGAAACGGAAAGAGGTGCTAGAAATTCTAGTGGTAATGCTTCCAGGTGTTGATTGGGGTTTGCTCAAATAATACCCGAGGTGTAGGTGCTACACCTCGGGTAAAATAATAATATAAAGAAATTTCTTTGATGCAAGTGAGACAGGGAGTCAAAAAATTTTGGCTACCCTGTTTTTATTATGAAACTATGGATAAAGCTAAAACAGCAGACTACGCCGTGCAAAGTAATTCCTCACTGACCCCTTTACGGCACAAACAGGTTTGTCTTTGCGAGACGGTACTCCGTCGTGGCAATCCAGGACCCAGATTGAATTGTATATTATATTCTATAGACTGCCACGCAATTTTTGAGTACAAAAATTACTCGCAGAGACGGGTAAAAAAAGATATGAGAAGGGGGGGGGTCAGTGAAGAGTTACCCGTGCAAAATTTGACATTTAATGTCAAATATGGTATACTGATATGAAATAGTAAATTTGACAAATATCTCCAAAATCTTAATAGATTTGGGGATTATACGAAATTTTTCAATGAAAACAGGCTCAAGGAGGGCCTCAATATGGTAAAAAACATAATAGCGCTGATTGGTTTGTTTCTATCCATGTCATTTTTGTATGGTTGTGCGGGAATGTTGCCGGAGAAGTCTTGGACTGAATATAAAGCCGAGCAGGAGAAGATTGATTCTTCTCAAAAAAATGGTACTGGGGGTCTTCAGGTTAAAAAAACCCACATTCCCAATGATGGAATTAAGGGCTCTGTTTCCTTCAATGGTGTTGGAGTAGGGGCGGAAGTGTATGATGAAAATGGTTATCACGGAAGAAATAGGAGGGCCTGACTATAACAAAGGAAGGCGTGATGAAAAAATAGATGCACGCCGGTTAAAGGATGATCAAGAATATCAGCTTGCCATAGATTTGGCAGAGAAGCATGCCAGAGCTGGACGTATGTCATATGAAGGTGTTCCCGGAAAGTATCACGAGGAATACGAGAGGGCATATGAAAGCTTCGAAAAATATTCCAATCGGCGAGATTTTAATGAGTATCGCCACAGAGAATACGAGCAGGGGGTGACGGATTACCGAGCAAAGAATCCGGAGTATGGAGAATTTGCTCAACGAGCTGAGAAACTTGAAATGAAAGCAAGGCAGGATGCTCGTGAACTTCGTTACGATTTACCAACTGGATTGTCTCGGGAGCTGGAGCAGGTGTATTACGATGTTTTTATGTCGGAATGCAAACTTTCGGTTAGAGAGAAAGCCAAGCGGGATGCAAAGAGGGAGATATTTGACCCTCCTTATAGCCTTCCAGATCTGGTTGGTTATTACGAGAAAATGTATCATAAGGAGTTTGATCGCTCTCAGCATGGAGGCCGAAAGCGATATTGAGAACGGGGCGGGAGATGACAGCAGTCATTTCCCGCCCTTTAAAATTTCCTTGGAAATATTTTTAAAGTGGGATAGAATAAAGGGGAAGTTTTTAAAATTTAGCATGTCATTTCGACCGGATATATTTTTGTACTCAAAAAATAAAATTTGTTAGATCTCTCGACTCCACTGTCGTTGCGCTCGAGATGACACAGGGAGTCCTTTATTTTATCATTAATATGCTAACGTGCTAAAAGAAACCCCCTCCGCCTTTCAGGCACCTCCCCCTTGGGTACCCCAGTCAGAAAAATATCTGACGGGGCAGGCAAGAGGGAGGGGGAGAAGACTATATTATGAAGAAATTAATACCTCAAAGTTTAAAAAATATTTATCATTTGTTTCAAGCTATCTTGGCCAATATTTGGTTTGGTTTTCCAAGCAGGAAAATAAAAGTTATCGGAGTAACCGGCACGGATGGAAAAACTACCACAGTTCAAATAATAACTAAAATTTTAGAAGAGGCAGACAGCCCCGAAAATCCTAACTCTGGACTCGGGGCGAGAAAAGTAGCCATGGCTTCGACGATTAATTTTAAACTTAACGAAAAAGAATGGACCAATCTTTCACATTTTACCACATTGTCAGCTTTTGCAGTGCAAAAATTTATTAGGCAAGCGGTGGATGCTAACTGTGAATATTTAGTTTTAGAAACTTCCTCACATTCATTAGATCAACATCGCGTATGGGGGATTAATTATAAAACAGCCGTAATTACCAATGTAACGCGCGAACATTTAGACTATCACAAGACCATGAAAAAATACCGCCAAGCCAAAAGAAAGCTTTTTGATAAAGTGGAAACGGCGATTGTAAACTTAGATATGGAGAAACCGGAAGAATATCTAGACTGTAAGGCTAGAGAAATTTTTGGTTATAGTTTAAAGAATGAAAACTACAAACTACAAACTACAAGTTGCAAACTAACTCCTGTTATTGCCGAAGACATTGAACTTGGAATAAACTATTCAAAATTCAAAATTCAAAACCTGCCTGCCGGCAGGCAAGGTTCAAAATTCACTTTAAATCTGGTAGGAGATTTTAATATCGAAAACGCTTTAGCGGCAATCAGTGTGGGAATTTCGGAAGGAATTAGTTTGGAGACTTGCGCTAAGGCTATCGAAAAAATCAAAGGTGTCCCTGGCAGGATGGAATATGTACCCAATGAAAAAGGGCTAAATATTTTAGTGGATTTTGCATTGACGCCTGAAGCTTTGAAAAAATTGTATTCTTTACTGGCAAAAATTAAAAAACCCGAAGCTAGAATTATTGCAGTTTTTGGCGCTTGCGGAGAGCGAGATCGTGGCAAGAGGCCTATCATTGGTGAGATTGTGGCACGATATGCGGATTTTGTTATCGTGACTAATGATGAACCGTATAGGGAAAATCCTGAGAATATTATAAATGAAGTGTTTAAAGGGGTTGTCGGAAATGACAAAATTTCTAATAAGAAAAAAGAAGGAGTTAATTGTTGGAGGATTATGGATAGGCGAGAGGCAATTCGTTTTGCTTTAAATATTGCGCAAGCTGATGATATCATTGCGGTAACAGGGATGGGCGCCGAGGAATCAATGGTGGTGGGTGATAAAAAAATTCTCTGGAATGATAGAAAAGTGATATTAGAAGAACTTAATGCACTTTAGTACGTTAACATAATAACAAAATAACATTAAAACAATTTAGCATTAAACCATAAAAACAATCAAGTCAAAAGCCATTTGTCATCCGCAATCAGTCATCGAAGTACATTTTAACTTTGATGACGGATGGCTTTTGATTGATGACCATGTCCTTAGGTTGGAGATCTTAAAAATTTTCACAACTATCTTAATAAATGTAAAGTTTAACTGTAGAGCAAAAAAACTTGACGAGATTTGGTAAAAAGGGTATAATAGACAGCACCATAAAGATATAATTCCCATAAGGAATTTTTTTATTGGCATAGTACAATTGAATAGAAATTTAATAGCCCTAGGTGCCTTGTCTCAGCTTGAGATGGGGTAAATTGAGAGGGCAAGCTAATTATTAAAAGTAAACATATTTGTAGACAAAAAATAAGTAGACGTTTAATTAATTTAATGTATGTGATTATTTTGCTGGGTCTTGTGCCGATCGCTTCGATTCAGGCCAAGGATTCCGATGATAATAAAATTGATCAAATAGTAGAAAAACGAGGATTAATAATAGCAGAAGGGAAAAAGATTCCCAATAATAATCCTGATCCAAAAGAAGTTGAGAAACAAGTGGAATTTGCCAGCCGGATAACCGGGGTACGCAAAGACTTTTTAATGGGGATGCTGGTGGTTGAATCTAACTTGGGAAAAAATACCGGACAATGTACTTTCCAAGAGGTGGTGGAGGGTGCGCAAAATTCTCATCAAAGAGGGTTTTTGAGCGAACAGGCTTGGGAAACTTTTCAAGAACGAAAAGAAATTATCCAGGATATCGCGGATAACTTGGGATATGATTATGAGAAATTAAAAGTTTCTTGTAACCCTCCTTATGCAGGAACTGGTGGAGCAATGGGTATTCCACAATTCATGCCCGATACCTGGATGGAATACAAAGATGAAATTTCAGAGATTGTCGGGACAGATAATCCTGATCCTTGGAACGTGCGCCATGGGGTGCTAGCAATGGCGCTCAAAGTAGCTGACGTTCCTGGCGTAGTCGAACACGATGTGTGGGCGGAAAGAAATGCTTCGAAGATGTATCTCTCCGGATCAACTTCAAGCCAGTATGAATGGTATGCCTCACAAATTCAATACTGGGCCAGAAACTATAAAAGCTTAGTTGGTTAAGCTTTATCAAACAAAAAACTGCTAATTAATTTAGCGGTTTTTTTGTTTGTATGGATTTTGGGAGTGTGGGATGGTAGAATTAAAGTATAATATTTTAGCGTTAAACAAACAAATGACTTGGTTTATTTTTAGTATTCTTTCAGTTTTTGCGCTAGCTGTAGCGGAGCTGACACAACAACATTTATTAAATTCAAAAAACCCTTTTAGCGCTAGAGCTAGCGCTGTTTTTACTTTTCTTTTTCAATCAATTCTTACCATACCTTTTATTTTTATATTTGATTTATCTGACCAATTTTTTTCTATTTTCAACATAGCAATTTTCCCAAAGATTTTGTTGGTTAGTTTTTTGGGATCTTTGGTGATGATTCTTTATTTAAAAAGCTTTAAGGTAAAAAATATTAGTATTTCAACAATTTTCGTCTCTTTGTCTGCGGTAGTCTCTACTTTTTTTGGGATTATATTTTTTTCCGAGTCAGTTAATTATTTGAAATTTATCGGAATCGGCTTAGTTTTATCGGCTATTATCGCAGTAAATTATAAAAACATTCTTTTGGAGAAAAATCATTTCTGTGGACTGGTGGCTGGAATTATTTTTGGAATACTCTATGTATTAGATAAAAGTATTGTATCAAATATTCACCCACTAATTTATATTTTTTGGTCATTTCTAATGATAGCTGTTTGGGGTTTCATAATGGGAAGAAATAAAATTATAAATTCAATCAGGGGAAAAGATTTTTCTGCTTATAAGCCGATTATGATTTCGGCAATTGGGTATTTCTTGTATAATTTTTTTACTTTCACTGCCTATACTTTTGGAGGAGAAGTGGGGCGCATTGATGCTATTAATAATTCTCAAATATTTCTTATTATTTTATTTGAGTTCTTTGTTTTGAAACAGACCAAGGGGACAACCAGAAAACTCCTGTCAGCCGGGCTGGCAATAGCGGGAATTTTTATTCTAGGTTTTACTCGTTAACTCTATAAACTTGCTTTTTCGGGTACTGAATGTTAAAATTGTAAACTAGTGAAAACGCAAAAAAGCTCTTTGTCATGTTTAATTTTTCTCTAAAAAATATAATTCTTAAATAAAATTCAAGCGAAGGAGAAATCATGAAAAATAATCGCAAGAAGGAATGTTTGAATCTTTTTATTTCCAGAGAAGTTGTAACAGCTTCAGGCCAAATTATTCAATTTGCTGCTCACCCCGATGATATTGATCGCATAGCAGAAGCTATCGAAGAGGTAAACTTTCTTAGTTTGCCGATAACGGGTGTAGTTAAAAATGATATTTTTCAAAAACATACTCGATATGACATTGTTCAGCATGAGTATGCGGGAGGGAGCAATAGTTACATCGAAGTTCTGGAAATAAAAAATCCTCCAGATGGTCGTTGTGGAACAGTGGTTTATCAGTACGTTCCTCACGATAAAACTTGTTTTTTTGAATTTGATACAATAGAGAATGCAAAAAAAGCGTGGAGGCATTATGTAAGTTCATATGATCATGAACATATTCTTAAGCAAAAAGGTTTTTTGCGAAAAGTGGAATGCGGAATTTTAACTCCTTGGTTTTATGCCAAAGGCAATCAATTGCTCCAAGGGGATTATGTTTTTTTGGATTTAATCCAAGATGATCCCGAATTTAGATTTGGTGCTAAATATATTGTTTGGGATTTTCTTGAAAAAATTCCCACCGTGAAGCGCTGTATGGGGGTGCGTACTTTTTTAGAAAAAAGTTGCTGTTCTGGAGGAAGAAAAGAAGAGAGGAAAATTGTTTATTGGCATGACGGCACCTATTGGGAAAAAGGTGGAGGTTATAAACCAAGATTATTGCAGGAGGAAGATCTTTGGATACAGGAGGCAATAGATAAATTTCGTGAACTACTAGCAGGTAAGACGACGGAGTTTGCTGTTGATTTCCTAGATGGTTCTAAGTTTATTGGAACTTGGAAGCCAAAAGATAAGAAGTCGAAGCACGCTGAAGGTGTTTATAACGCCAAGGTTATCCTAAAAGGAGGAAGTGTCAGAGAAGTTGAATTCAGTTTCACTCCCACCATTGAAGCTCCGACAGTGGAAAAATTTCTTCATTCAAATGCTAGAGAAAGTGGAGTAGAGATAGAGAAAATAGAAACCTTGGTTAAAATTACCAAAAAGAGCCATGGCCAGAGAAAATGGTCAGGAGTTTATCTTCCTTTACCATGCTAGGAATAATCCCCTAATAATTTTATTTGGCTGAGACGGCAGAATCGCAACAATGCGAAGCTGCCGTTTATTTTTTTGTGCTGGATTTTGGAGGCACAGAGTGATAAAATAAAGATATGAAAAGGTTAATATTTAAAAATAATTTTATGAAACTATTACTTACTTCTGATGGGATGACTAGCAGAAAAATTGTAGATTTTTTTATTTCTCAATTTGATACATTAAAAGATAAAAAAGTCTGCTTGATTCACACCATTAGAGATGAGAGTGACTGGCAGTGGATGGATTATTATCGTAAAGAACTGGGGGAAATAGGACTCAAGCATGATGAAATAAATATTTCCGAAGAAAAAGATCTTTCTAGTTTGATGGAATATGATGTTTATTATGTTTGCGGGGGAAATACTTTTTATATTTTGGATAGGATGAGAAAGACTGGTTTGGATAAAGTTTTAATTTCAGCAGTAAAGGGTGGCAAATTTTATATCGGAGTAAGTGCCGGTTCAATTATTGCTGGACCAGATATTGAGGCGGCAGGAATTGGTAACGCAGATATAAACGACGTAGATCTTATTGATTTAACAGGATTGGGATTAATTTCGTATATTATAACTCCGCACTATAGCGCTGAAGAAGAAAAAAATGTACAGGAGTTTAAAGAAAAAAGAAAAGAGGAATCCGTAATCGCTCTAACTGATAAGCAGGCAGTTTTTATTGAAGATGAAAAAGTTATTTTGATATAAACAAAATTTATGGATAAAACAAAATTAACAGCTGAGTTGGAAGAGTTGTTTGGGGGAGAGAATTTAATTGAAATTTTTATAAAATAATAAAGCCCCGATTTTTTTTCGGGGCCATAGGGAATTTCTCGTTGAGCAGATGTTTAATTGTAAACAAATTTATTTGAGACATTTCGATTTGAGAGAAGAGCATCATGAACTGCTAGTATCGTATAATTCTTGCCGTCGTTGCCTTGCGCACTGATTGCAATATCCACGTCGCCACAAGCACCTCCACCTACTTGGATAGTGATGGGATATTTTTTTCCAGCCGTGAATACTTCCGTAATTTGCTCTCTTTCGACGAGTTCTGGATCAGGCTCACTTCTTTCAGTAAGAGAGCCAGAATAGTGCGGAACCTGTCGCCAATACATGGTTTTTTTACAAGTGATTTGCTGCATTAGATGAACCTCCTTTGTAAAAGTGGGTAAATAAACAAATGAGCTAGGTGATAAAAGGATATAGATTTTAACGGCAAAAGTCAAGTAAATTTTATAATTTTTTTACATATTTTTGTAATTATTCAGTTTTCTCTAAAGATAAAACAGGGTTTGTCTTTGCGAGTCGGTACTCCGACGTGGCAATCCAGGATTTCTACATTAAAACTTAGACTGCCACGCAATTTCCGAGTACAGAAATTACTCGCAGAGACGGCAGGAAAGATTGGTTTTGGAGAAGGCTGAATAGTTACATTATTTTTTTCTGGATTTTGGGGGCGTAGAGTGTTAGAATTGAGATATATTTGATTAGTAGTTTTTAAATTATTTTAAAGATGTTTTTATGCACCCCCTCTGCCTATCGGCATCTCCCCCTCAGAGAGGGGGAGAGGGGAAATACTTAATTTTTTGTATAAAAGATATGACCAGAAAGAATAAAATCATTATAGCTATTGGAATATTTATTATTTTTATAGCGGCGAGTTTGGGAGTAGCTTGGTATTTATTTTTTAGTGCGCCGCAAAGAGATGTGACGGAGGATGTGTTTATCGTGAATAAAAGACAGACAAAAGAGCAGACGTTGGATAAATTAAAAAGTCAGGGATTTATCCGAAATAAAAAAGTTTTTAAGTTTATTTTAGATGTTAAGAGTAAAGACAAGGAAGTAGAGGCGGGCGGATATCGAATATCTAAAAATATGAATGTTTGGAAAGTGGCGCGAAAAATTTACTCTGCTACTGACATGAAATGGGTGACTATTCCCGAGGGTTATCGGAAAGAGCAAATTGGCGAAATTTTAGCGGAAACTTTAGGCTGGAATAACGAAGAATTAGAAAAATGGAATACAGTTTACACCAAAATGAATGCGGATTATCTGGAAGGGACATATTTTCCTGATACTTATCTTATCCCAGTAAATGAAAGTGGATTGGATATTGCCAAGAGGATGACTCGGCGTTTTGATGAGCAGTTTGCTCCTTATATCGGACAATTTGCTAATCAAAATATTCTGTGGACTACTGGGTTAAAATTAGCTTCAATTATTCAAAGAGAAGCAGGCGGTAAATCGGACATGCCTTTGATTGCAGGAATTATGTGGAACCGTCTAAACCAAGGAATGAATTTGGAAATCGATGCTACAATTCAGTATGCCCGAGGAAAAGCCGAAAACGGCTGGTGGGCGCCGATAAAATCAGAGGACATAATTAATATTGATTCGCCTTATAACACTTATAAATATAAAGGCTTACCACCACACCCCATCGCTAATCCAGGTTTAGACGCGATTCAGGCAGTTTTGCATCCTGAAGAAACCGAATGTTTGTTTTATTTGCATGACGGAAACAGACAAATCCATTGCGCCAAAACTTATGAAGAGCATAAATTAAACATTGAAAAATATTTGTAAAAAATAAGCTTACCCTATGAAATATGACGAAGTGATGTGAAACAATTTAGTTAAAAATGTAGAGATTTAATTGCGAAAATATCCAGAGGGGTATTCTTTATTTTTTAATCCCGAAAACTTATTGCTAGCATAACCCTATATTTGACAAAATATAAAATAAATATGATAATATAATTAAACAGCTTAGACTAACTTCTAAAAATAATACAAAAATAAAAAAAATATGAATGAAGAATCTGAAAAAACTTCAGCAAGTATTGTCAAGAAAAAAATATTAGTTGGTGCGATCTTTTTGATCGGCCTTATTTTTTTTAATTATCTTTTTTATCTGAGTAAGGCGTCTGCTGTGAAAAATCAAATTGAAACAGACAAGGAAAATGTGGTAACACTTTTGAAATCGAAGAATTATAATGTCGAAAATTTGCCTTATGCCATCGTGGATATCAAGGATGTCAGCGATATAAAAGCCAATAAAGATTTTTTTGTATCGGCCGAAGAAAATGACAGGGTTTATTATTTCGAAAACCAAGAAACAAATGAATATTTAACAGCGCTCTATCGTCCAGAAACTGGAATGCTGATTAACGTTAAGAAAGATTAAATCATTTCAAATATTAATAAAAAAATGAAAAACAAAATATTTAGTGCAAAGAAATACGCAGGTAAATGGGTAGGTATGTTTTTTATCTGTTTGGGAATTTTGGTACTTTCTTCAACGGGCGTTAGCGCAGCAGGAGAGGGAAACCAATCTCTCTCAAGAAGTTTTTGGTGCTCTATCAGTTCCTGGTGGAGTGATAAATGTATTCGTCAGGAAGTTGGACAACACACTTCTTCTGACGGGCAGGCGAATGGCGAAATAGAAAAACGAGCCCTAGAGTTTATTAGGGGAGAAGGAGAAATTGTTGTAGTGGCGGAAAAAAACTTTCTAGGAGAAAATGGTCAGCAAGGGCAAGGTGGCGCAGATGGACAGCAGGGTCAGGCAGGAGGGGCTGGGTCAGTTGGTGTTGATGGTCAAAATGGATTAGCGGGCCAGCAAGGACAATCTGGAATAACTGGCGCACAGGGTATTGGTGGCGAGCAAGGGATAATAGGTTCGATAGGTTTAGCTGGGCAGTCAGGAGCTAACGGAGTAGACGGACAAGCTGGTACTGCTGGGATAACTGGATCTGGCGGTGCACAAGGTGCGACTGGGCAGGCAGGTACCCAAGGTGAGCGCGGTTCGCAAGGTATCCAGGGTTCGCAAGGATCAGTTGGTTCTGATGGCAAAGATGGAGAGGATGGAGAAGATGGTACAGATGGAGAAGACGGAGCGGATGCTAGTTCTATATTTGGATCCTCTATTGATTCGGCGGAAATTACTGACGGAACAATCGCATTTTCTGATTGGGCGTCGAATTCTTGTATCGATAATCAAATTCCAAAATATAATACGACTTCTGGCAGTTGGGAATGCGGAAATGATATGGGGGGAACAACAGTATATGTCGCTGGCAATGGTCTTAATCTTTCTGGAAATGAATTTTCCGTTTTACTAAATGGTTCAACTTTAGCGGTGAGCGCAAGTGGATTAAAAGTTAATGCTATTGGCTCAACTGAAATTACCGACGGATCTCTTGCCAATGCTGATATTTCAACAACTGCGGCAATTGCGTGGACGAAACTTAATAAAACTGGTGCCGTGTTGACGGATGTAGGAATACCTTCTTACGGTGGGAACTCAAATAAAACTTTAACAGTAAACAGTTCAGAAAATGGTGTTGAATGGATCAATACATTAAATTCAGCCTTAGCTGATGGGAAAATTTTTATTGGCAATGCTTCGGGAGTGGCTACAGGTATAACAATGTTTGGAGATGCTACGCTGTCTAATACCGGAGCCTTGGCCATTTCAGCTAACGCGGTAGCCTTGGGAAATGACACGGCTGGAAATTACATTGCAACAATTACAAACGGTGGCGGACTGACGGTTACCGGTAGTGGTAGTGAAACTGCTAATATAACTTTAGCTTTGGATATAGATGGACTTACTGGGATTTCAGCTGTTGCAAATGACGATTATCTTGCTTTATATGATACTTCTTCTTCAGGTATACGTAAAATTAGCCGAAACGATTTTCTCTCGGGAATTACTGGATCGCTTATTTATCAGGGAACATGGGATGCCTCTGGTGCCACTCCGGACACTTGTGCAATTGGAATCAAAGGTCACTATTATGTTGCTACTACTGTTGGAAGCGGTCACGCTGTTGGAGATTGGACGATATGTAATGGTACCTCTTGGGAAAAATTAACCAACTCAATAACAGTGGCGTCAGTTTTTGGAAGGACGGGTGCAGTAACTACTAATAGTGGTGATTATAATGCAAGTCAAATCACTAACACAGCGGGGGGAAATATTGTTGCCACAAATGTTCAGAATGCAATAAATGAACTTGATAGTGAAAAATTGGATTCATCGGATAGTATAACGGATTTGGACGTGCCGGCTTATCTGGGAAACACTGGAAAAATGTTGGTCGTCAATGGCACATCAGATGGATTAACTTGGTCTTCGGCGTTGACCACGACACTTGCTTCGGGAAGTATTTTTGTCGGAGACGGAACAAACACAGCTGTGGCCGCAATTGTTAGCGGCGATGCAACCTTGGGCAACACCGGAGTCTTGACAATAGCTGATGACGCAGTGGCATTAGGAGCAGATACTACAGGAAATTATATAAATGGCGCGACAAGCAGTGGAGGGTTAACTTTGACCGGCACTGAAGGTGGAACATTAGGCATACTTTTAGATGGCAACACGTTATCACTTGGAGTAAATGGACTTGCTTTCAATTTGGCGAACGCCAACACTTGGAGCGGAACCCAGACCTTTGGAAATGCAATCATTGCGCCAACTTCAACCAACACGGTCAATGGATTAGTTATAAGTTCCGGAGCTCTTGCGGCAATCACCGGATATGCCCAAACTTCCGGAAATTTTGCCCAATCAGGGGTCGGCACTTTTTCCACCGGCTCTGGCGCAATTTCACTTAATGGCAATGCGACCGTCGCTACTGGCAAGACTTTGACTTTGACAGATTTGACTCAAGGGTCATTATTGTTCGCGGGTGCTTCCGGAGTGGTATCTGAAGATCTAGGCACTCTATACTGGAGCGCAGCGAGTAACAGATTAGGAATCGGGACTGATGCCCCCACTAATGCTTTGACTTTTGCCTCGGGAAGCACGATTGATTCTCTTGGGGCACTTTCTATGACCACAGCCTCCAGTGGCGCGCTTTCATTGACTGCTAACGGTTCAGGAATCATTACTCTTAGTTCTGGCAGTGGTGCTATAAATATCGGCTCATCGGGAACTGGGGCGATAAATTTAGGTACGGGATCTTCCGCAAAAACTATAACAATTGGAAATGTCACTGGTGCAACAGCCCTTAATTTTAATACTGGTACTGGCGGGTCAACTTTTACTACCGCTAATGGAGCTTTTGCATTAAACACTGGAGCAGGCGCTATTAATCTTGGAACTGATGCAACGGCCAAAACTATCACTATTGGTAACACAACTGGCGCAACTGGATTAGTCTTCAATTCCGGTACAGGTAATATGAATTTCGACAGTGATACGCTCTATGTAGATGCGGTTAATGATCGCGTCGGCATCGGCACAAATAGTATTGCTTCGGGTAGTGCTCTTCAAGTAAGGGGCGGTAGTTTAAAAATGGATGATAATCAACCAATTGTACTTGGCACTGGTAGCGATTATGGAAGAATGTGGTATGCCATAGCAAATACAGACTTTTTATTAAGAAACGGCGGTTCAGGAGGCGTATATCTGAATGATCCAGGTGCTACGTCTTGGACATCAGCTTCAGATTCTAGATTGAAAAAAGATGTTGTTTCTTTGGATTCTTCAATATTAGAAAAGATTTTAAACCTCAATCCTGTGTCTTTCTATTGGAAGTCTGGAGAAGATAAAAAACGACAAATCGGTTTTATTGCTCAAGAAGTTGAAACGGCAGGACTTGGCGATGTAGTCGTGACTCCAAAAAATCCCGATAACTGCATTCCTGGATCAGAAACGGCCAATGATTGTTATGGAATTAGTTATGACAAGTTTGCTCCGTATTTAGTCAAAGCGATTCAAGAACAACAGTCGCAAATTCTGGATAATGTGGACCAAATCACCACGTTGGATCTGCGCACCAAAAATATTGTTTCTTCCGAAGACGGCAAAACGGTTTTCAAAGGCATAATAGTGGCAGATTCGATCAAAGCTAACCGAATTGAAGGATTGGAATTCGTGACGACGCAGTTAAGTGATGCTGATGCGCAACTGGTAAAATTTGGAGAAACTATCGCTAATTTAACAAATGAGATAGCAAATCTCGATTCGCAAATGGCTGACCTGTCTTCATCTTTCAAAGTGAAAAATTTGGAAGTGTTGAGCTTGGCAAAACTCAAAGAATTGTCCGTGAGCGGCGCGGTATTGTTTAAGGGAGACGTGGAGTTTCAGGGTCTCGCGTCATTCAAGAAAGACGTCGAATTTTCCGGAAAGGTTATGTTTGATGAAGACAGCGCCGGGTATGCTATAATTAAATCAGGCGAAACGAAAGTTGAAGTGAGATTTGAAAAAGAATATGTTGTTACGCCGATTATCACAACTACTCTTAGAACTGGTATCAATTTGGATTGGTATCGCGTAACTGATGAATCGACGAGAGGTTTTGTCATTGAAATTGATCCGGAGAAAGACAAGGATATTAAATTTGCTTGGACGGCGGTGGCGGTAAGAGACGTCAAAACGACGGAAAGTGATAACGGGTTAGCAGAGGAAGAAAACAGTCAAACTCCTTCAGAGACTGCATTGGAAACACCTGCAATAACCCCGGAAATTATCTCGGAGTCGGAGACAATCGTCGAAGAAACTCCTATTATTATTTCCGATGAAGAATCAGTCAGTGAACAATTGGAGGCGCCGGCAACTGAGCCGGTTGAGGAAGAAAGTTAATCTAGACTATAAAATTTAAAAATAATTTTTAATTTATAAAAGTATTATGGCAAGAATTAAATCAGAAACGGCTTCTGAGGTGGTAACGAATATCACGGCACCAAAAAATAAAAGGAAATACATCTTTAAAATATTAATTTTTTTGATTATTGCGGGTCTCGCTGGAACATCAGCTTATTATTTTAAACAATATAAAAAAATCAAAGATAACCCCCAGGTTGTTTCTCAGGAAGAAACTCAGTTTGTCATTTCTGAATTGGGAAAATTAATGGAATTGCCCGAGGGGACTCCATCATTAGCTACTGTTCAAGATAAAGAAAAATTAAAGGATCAAGATTTTTTTCGTAAAGCGGAAAATGGAGATAAGGTCTTGATTTATGCTGAGGCTAGACAAGCTATCCTATTCCGACTTTCAAATAAAAAAATTATTGAAGTGGCCCCATTACTTAGTCAGGAAAGTGAAGGTGTTAGCGGTGAAAATTTAACTTCTGAGAATCAAAATACCACAGAAAAATCTCAAGAAAATAATTCTTCTTCTGATGAAAGTAAAGATTTGTTGGATGGAGATGAGGATTCTTCTAAGTAAAGTCAAATATTAACTGAACAGGAATAAAGAGAACAATTTTAGAAACATATTTTTTGCTGATGTGGGCATTTTTTTTGATTTTTTTAAAATTAGGACAAAAAATAGACAGTCATTCATTATTCTAAATAATTCTTAGCACTAATAAAAAAATAGTGCTTTTCATGTTATACTGAGCTCAGGTTGTGGTTTATAATTTTAACCCAGTTAAATAGTGCAGAATACTGCAATTTAAAGGTTTACCCCGTTAAATTATAGTAATCTATATCATTTAATGGGGGGGTAAATAAAAAAATGAAACAAGATGTCGCTCTAAAAATTTTATGTTCGGGAGAAAATGTTTTTTTAACTGGTTCAGCGGGAACGGGCAAAACTTTTGTGATTAATAAATATATAAAATATTTGAAGGAAAGGAGAATTGAGCCCGCTATTGTGGCGCCAACGGGGATTGCCGCTTCGCATATTGGAGGAAAAACAATCCATTCTTTTTTCAGTATTGGAATCAAAGAATACATTGACGATGGCTATATCAACTGGCTGACAAGGCAAAGATTTTTGGGCGGACGATTGAGGGATTTAAAAGTATTGATTGTGGATGAAATTTCCATGGTTTCTCCAGAATTGTTTTCTTCGATGGATAGAATTTTAAGAGCTTTCAAGAAATCAAATGAACCATTTGGGGGCGTGCAAGTGATTTTGTCAGGAGATTTCTTTCAATTGCCGCCTATTTCCAAAGAAAGGAAAGAAATAAAATTCGTTTGGCAGACCAATCTTTGGCAAAACATGGGATTAAAAATTTGTTATCTCGAAGAAAAATTTAGACAAGACGATGAAGTGTTGATAAATATTCTGGAAGAAATTCGTTCGGGGGAAGTAAGTGAAGATTCGATGGATGTCTTTCGTTCTAGGTATAAGAAAAAATTAGCCAATAATTTTAATCCAACAAAACTTTATACACATAATGCGGACGTGGATAAAATAAACGAGATTGAACTTGAAAATCTGTCTGGCAAATCAATCACTTTCTCTGCCACCACCAAAGGATCGAAAAAAAATATAGAAAAAATATTTAAGAGCTCTTTAGTAGCTGAAGAAGTAAAGCTCAAAAAAGAAGCGATAGTTATTTTTATTAAAAATAATTACGAAAAAGGATATATTAATGGAACGTTGGGTAAAGTAGTGTCCTTTACTGAAGTCGGCAATCATCCAATCGTGGAAATTTTCTCGGGCAGGAAGATTGTAGCGGAAAAAGACGAATGGTTGCTGGAGGATGACAAAGGTGATATTAAAGCGAGAGTAAGGCAAACTCCTTTAAGATTAGCCTGGGCTCTCACTATCCACAAATCTCAAGGGATGACTTTGGACGCGGCGGAGATTGATTTAAGTAAAACTTTTGAAATTGGACAGGGGTACGTGGCATTATCGCGAATCAAATCAATTCAAGGCTTGAGATTAATGGGGTTAAATGACATTGCTCTTAAAGTTGATGAGTTAGTCTTGGAAATTGACTGCGAAATGAAAGAAATTTCTCGGTTAAATTCAATAGAGTTTAGAAATTTAAATGAAAAAGAATTGATTGAAACACATCAGAATTTTATTGTTAAATGTGGTGGAACAATTGAAGAAAGAGAAATCGAAGAAAATAAAAAAGGAATCAAGAAAATGGCGAAAGATGAAAAAAAATCTTTCAAATCCGAGCAACCCCGAGGTGGCACTATTGAAATCACCAAAAAAATGTTGCGGGATAAAAAAACCATCGCGCAAATTGCTAAAGAAAGAGGATTGGCTGAGAGCACTATCTTGAGCCACTTGCAAGAAATAAAAAAACTTCTTCCAGAATTGGATATTGAGCACTTGAAACCCAAAGCAGAAATTTTATGTTTAGTTTTGGGAAAAGCCAAAGAGATTAAAAATAAAAAAAATCCGGATGATTTTTCCCAGGATGGACAGATTAGATTAAGGCCGATATTTGAGGGTTTGAATGAAAAGATTTCTTATGAAGAAATAAAATTAGCGATGTTATTTTGGAAAGAATAAAATATTTTAAAAGTAATATCCTTAGTTAAATATATTAAAAAACCGAGCTGTTGCAAAATGCAACAGCTCGGTTTTTTCGGAGAGCCTATTCAATAAAAGTTAAGGCAATACCGGTTTTTCCAGCACGGCCAGTACGGCCAATGCGGTGGATATAATCTTCATAACTAGCGGGAACATCAAAGTTGATGACATGACTTACATTGGGAATGTCTAATCCTCGGGCAGCCACATCGGTGGCGACTAAAATTTCGATATGGTCATTTTTGAATAATTGCAAAGCTTTCTGCCTTTGGCCATGAGATTTGTCGCCATGAATGGATTCAGATTTGAAGCCTATTTTGAACAATGCTTTGGATAATTTCTCAGCCCCTCGCTTTGTTCTTGTGAAAATAAGAATTTTTTGGAAAGCAGTTTGGGCTAAAAGTTTTTTTAGAATTTCGATTTTGTCTTCATCTCTTCCGACACGCACGATGTCCTGATCAATTTGCGATGATATTTCTTTAGTTTTAATCGAAACTGTAATAGGATCTCTTTGAAATTGTGCTACCAAGGCTTCAATCTCCTTGGAAAGTGTAGCAGAAAAAAGCAAAGTCTGGCGAGGTTTAGCTAGAAGTGAAAGGATAGTTTTCATATCATTAATAAATCCCATGTCCAACATTCTATCGGCTTCGTCTAAAACGACATTGTTGAAATGCTCCAATCTTAGATTTTTTCTATTGATCAAATCTTTAATTCTTCCTGGAGTTCCGATTACGATGCTGTGTTGGGAGCGGAGTTTTTCGATTTGGGGTCGAATATTGGCGCCTCCCACCACGACAACAGATTTAATATTTAGCCCTTGAGTAAATGCCACAAATTCTTCTTGAATTTGAATAGCTAATTCTCGAGTAGGCACCATGACCAAGAGTTTTTGCTTGGGGTCGGCCATAATTTTATGAATCATAGGCAATAAGAAAGCTCCAGTTTTTCCAGTGCCAGTATTAGCCAATCCAATCACGTCTTTCCCTTTCAAAATAAAAGGAATAGTTTTAGCTTGGATGTCAGTTGGGTGTTTATAACCTCTTTTGATAATTGCATCTTGTAACTGCTTGTTTAAATCTAAGCTGGTAAAAAATGTCTTAACGACATGAACTTTTTCCTCTACTTCAACTGGAGTAGCGGCTTTATTGATAAACATTTGGGGATTAATATAGGCCCCCCTAAAACGATTACGAGTTCTGTTTTGCTGTGGACCTCTTGATGAGGCTGGTCGAGCACTTTTAAAGTAGGATTTTTTAGAACCCTCCTTGCTATTACTTGAGGAATTTTGAGAATTCTCATCTTTACCTCTGTAAGGCTTACTTCGATAAGGATTGCTAGCGACACGCCTTTTTGCATTTTGGGCTGATTTGCCCTTGGGTTTGGTTTGATACATTTCGTTGAAACATAAATAATTATAAATTTATGTCGCAACTCAAAGAAAAAAATTCGAGAAAGTGTTAACATAAAAACTAATCATAACAAATAATTGCCAGGTTGTCAATGCTCGCTTACGTATCTCCTCACTGACCTCTTTGTGGCACAAACAGGTTTGTCTTTGCGAGACGGTACTCCGTCGTGGCAATCCAGGACCCAGATTGAATTGTATATTATATTTATAGACTGCCACGCAATTTTTGAGTACAAAAATTACTCGCAGAGACGTATAAAATAAAGGATTTAAGTATGGTCAGTGAGGAGTTACTCGCTTACTTTCACTGGTTCTGAGGATGACCGCTATATCTTTCAAAAAATCAAAAAATGGTGTAGTATATTAATATGAAATTAATTAGTATAAAAAATAAAAAATATGAATCATAAAACAATGCCAGTGTATTTGTTTGTGATAGCTTCGTTTTTGGTCGCAGGCTGGGTGTCTATGGTGGCTGTAGCCAAAAATGATAACGCTAAAAATGAAAACACAGAAAAGATTGTGGTTAAAGAAAAAAAATCTTCCGATGAGCAAGACAAGAAAAATGTCAAAAATGAGACAGAATTAAAAAATTATAAAAAAGCAGATACTAGCAAAGGAGAAACTAATGCACAAATACATAGGGAAAAAACTGCAGAGGTGATTGAAAATTTGGAACAAGTTGAAGTTGCAGAAGAGATCGTTGTTGATGAAGTTAAAGTTAGAGCTAAAAATGAAGCCAAGAAACAAATAGCGGAAGTTGTAGTAGAGCAAGAGTCTTCTCAAGAACAAGTCTCCGGTGCGATTGAAGAGGTTGAGAATGATGGCGTAGCTAAGAAATTTTTTCTTGGTCCGGATTACAAGAATCTAGGGCAATTAAGAAGTGAATTGGTACAAAATAGAAATCAAATCAGAAAACTTATCCAAGCTATCAATACCCTGGCTCAAAATGGTGAAGATACGCTTGCTTTGCAGAGTCAATTGGCGATACTCACTCAAGAAAGAGAAAGATTTAAAACTATTATTGCAACAAATCAAGAAGGTTTTAGTCTTTTTGGCTGGGTAGCTAGATTTCTAAATAATTATGAAGAAACTCCAATAAATGAAACAGAGGAAAATGAATTGACTGAAGAAGTAGTGGCAGTCGTAGAAAACACCATTGAAGGTGAAGCTACGACGGTAACGAATAGTACGGACACTGCTGTTGAGGCAGAAGCTCAAACAGTCCCTGACAAAACTGATAGTGGAGCAACAGTTGATGTAGAGACAGGGGCAACTTCAGTACTCGTTCAATAATAAAAAATAAAAAAATTTAAAGACACCCGCTAGCGGGTGTCTTTTTATTTGACAAAAGTTATAGTTTTGTTAATATGAATTATATAGTGAATGTTTGGTAAACAAGTTTCATATTAACATATTAACATTTTAGCAATATAACAATATAATAATTTAAACAAAAATATGGAAATACTAACCCCCAAACAAAAAATAGTTCTGCAAGCTATCAAAAGTTATTATTCAGAACATGGCATCATGCCGACTATCCGTGAGATCAAAGATGAAGCGGGAAGTTTGGGATTAAAACTAAAAAGTATTCGAAGTTTTTTCAATTATCTTAATGAGCTTGAAGATAAGGGCTATATTCAGAGAACTTCTGAAGATAGAGGAATTAAACTAAGAGGTATCACTAAAAAAATATTTGTGGATGTGCCAATTTTGGGCTTGGCTAATGCTGGAGCCGCCTCAATCTATGCAGATGAATATTTCGAAGGTTTCCTTAAAGTGTCTAAAAGCATTGTGGGAAGCCGGGATGTTTTTGCAATTCAAATTTCTGGTAATTCTATGAATAAAGCCAAGGTGAATAATAAAACAATTAAAAACAGTGATTTTGTCCTAATCGAAAGAACTCAGAATTATTCTTATGGAGACAAAGTTCTGGTGATTATTGATGGTTTGGCAACAGTCAAAACATATCGAATTTTTGATGAAGAAAACATCGTCCTTGCTCCTGAGTCTACAGAAAAAAAACACAAACCAATATTCTTAACCAAAGAAGATAACTTCGTAATTAATGGAAAAGTGATTGATGTTTTAAAGATGAGATAAATTTATGAAAAAAAACAATAACATTAAAAATTCATTAGCTATCTTTGAAAATTTTGAAATTCGTCGTCATTATGATGATAAAAAAGAAATTTGGTATTTCTCAATAGTAGATATTATCGCTATACTTATCGAACAAAATGATCATCAGATAGCAAGAAAATACTGGAACAAATTAAAAGAAAGGTTAAAAAAAGAAGGAAATCAGTCGGTGACAAAATGTCACCAACTGAAATTTATTGCTAGTGATGGAAAATATTATAAAACAGATGCAAGTGATGTTGAAACATTATTGAGATTAATCCAATCTGTACCGTCAAAAAAAGCAGAACCGATTAAACTTTGGTTAGCGAAAGTTGGTTATGAGAGGATCCAAGAAATATCTGATCCAGAAAAAGCACTAAATCGTTCTCGTGATTATTGGCAGAAAATGGGAAGAAGTAAGAAATGGATTGAGCAAAGAATGATGAGTCAAGAAATTAGAAATAAACTGACTGATTATTGGAAAAATAATGAAGTTAAAGAAAAAAATGAGTATGCGATTTTAACTAATATAATTCACCAAGAGTGGGCAGAGCTAAGTGTAAAAGAACACAAAAATTTAAAAAAATTAAAAACTCAAAACTTACGCGACCATATGAGTGATGCAGAATTAATTTTTACCGCCTTAGCAGAATTGTCCACGCGTCAAATAGCTGAAACTTTAGAAGCTAAGGGTTTAGAGGAAAATAAAGTTCCTGCGAAAAAAGGAGGAAAAATTGCTAAAGATGCTCGAATTGCACTGGAAAAGAAAACTGGTAAAAAAATAGTAACAGGTAGTAGCTTTTTGTTAAGTGCGAAAAAATTAAAGAATAAATTATGATTATATTTATTAACGGATCAATTAATGCCGGCAAAAGTACGGTAGCCAAATTATTGGCCGAAAAAATTAAAGATACTGCCGTGGTGGAGGTGGATAGATTTCATGAATTTATTCCTTGGATGCCAATTGCTGAGAGCGTTTTAATTAATCTCGAAAACGCGGTTTTGGTAATCAGAAATTTCTATAAACGAGGATTCAATGTGATTGTGCCATACCCGCTTTCTAAGCGAAATTATGAGTATCTAATGGAAGAACTAAAAGATATCGCTGAAAGTATCTCTATCTTTACTTTAAACCCAGAGCTTGAAGAAGTTTTAAAAAATAGGGGAGCAAGAGAGTTAACCGAAGTGGAAAAAGAAAGAATTAAATATCATTATTCTGTCGGCATCAATAAGCCTATCTTTGGAACAATTATAAATAATACCAAACAAACGCCAGCAGAGACAGCGGAAAGTATCCTAGGTTTTATTAATTTAGATAATAAAGATTAAAATATATTATATGAAAAATAATATTTTTGAGGAAATAAAAACCGAAAAATTTTGCAGACATGACTATAAAAATGCGATTCAAATTGGCAATGTCGATCATGTGTGCCCATTGTGTAAAGATCTTCTCGATCCATTGGAGTGGTTTTTTATGAATAATTTTGAATTTGTTGATGCAACTTCAAGGAAATCAAATAAAAAAATAAAAAGTCATGAGTAATTTTATAAGTATGTTTGTTTAATAGATATATTATGAAAAATGGAAAAAATTGTGTCTTTATTGATGGGCAAAATCTTTATATGGGTACTGCGAAAAGAGAGTATGGAAAGTGGCGTATCGATCTTGAGCGCTTTCGTGTATATTTAGAAAAGAAATATTATGTTGAAAAAGCGTATTATTTTTTAGGATGTATACAAAAAGAAAATCAAGATCTTTATGAGGAAATTCAATCTGCTGGTTTTGTGTTGGTCTTTCGTGAACACAACACTGCAATGTTGGGAAAGAAAAAAGGAAACGTTGATTCGGATATTATTTTTTCGATTATGAAAAAACTTTATAAAAAAGAATCTTTTAATAAAATTTTATTAGTTTCTGGCGATGGAGATTATAAACAATTGGTGGATTTTTTGATTGAGGAAAAAAGATTCGGTAAAATTTTGTTTCCAAATAAAAAATTTGCATCTTCATTATATAAAAAACTTGGATCAGAGTTTTTTGATTATTTGGATAATGAGGACGTAAAGAATAAGATATCAAAATAAAAAAGGCTCCTTAGGTAGTTAGCCGTTTGGATCCTTTTTCGTCTGAATACCTAAATATTAGCATATATTTCAGCAGAAGTCAAGACTGACTTTTATATTTTTTCTTGATTTTAGTGTTGAAAGCGGGATAATAGTGGATTGAAAATAATTTGAATTTTAGGTAAGCACAATTTTATTATTTTAAAAAATTAAAAAAATGAAACCAAAAATTATTGTACAAGGAAAATTTTATCCAAAAGATATTGATGTAGATTTTTCTAAACTTTCGGGTAGAAAAATAGATTTTGAAATTGAAAATAAAATTGATAAAAAGTGGAAGGAACACGAGAAGGAAAAGAAGCAAGAAGGCGGAATGATTTGGGATTCGGTAACTTATAGATTAGAGAATTTGAAAGCAAAGGAGAATAAGTTAAATATCACGCTGGGCGAGATTAAATATTCTAAAAGAATTGGAGCTAGATGGTTCTTGGATAAGCTTGAAAAGTTGGGTGATGGATATTATCCAAAGGGTATATATTTAGCAGCTATAGTTAAGACGAAAGATGAATATTATGTTATGGGAGATTTAAGCGGAAAGACATTGGTTTTAAGCGATGTAAGTCTTGTGGGCGGAGTATTGTCAAAAGATGAGGGAATTATTGAGAAATCAGATGATATTTTTGGAGCACTGCAAAGAGAAGTCAAAGAAGAACTGAATATTGATAAGGAAAATTTAGAGGATATTTATTTAAAAGCGGTTATTTTAACGGAAAGATTGGCAATTGGTTTTATTTTCTGCGCGAGTTTAAATATGGATATGGAAAGTGTTCAAGGCAATTTTATCGCCAATGATGAATTTGTGGCGGTAAAAGGTTATGAAAAAAAAGAAATTAAAGATATTTTAAAATCAATGGGCGGAGCTAAAGCTTTGGTGGGGGAATTAATTTAAAAATATTTATGCTAGATCAAAAACTAATTAATAAAATAAATTCGATTTATGACCTTGACGGAGAGGTGGAGTTTTTGAGCGTGGTTGAAAAAGGATTTTTATCTGAAAATTATATTTTAAAAAATAATAAACAAAAGTTTTTTCTCAAAAAATATCGCGCTTTTGGATTAGATAGATTAAAAGAGACTCACGCGGTTAAGAAATTTTTTTATAAGCACAAAATTCCAGTAATTATGCCGATAAATACTAAAGCTAAGAAAACTTTTTTCCTTTGGAAAAGTAATTATTATGGTTTATTTCCCTTTGTGAATGGAAGACAAATCGATGTGGATAAATTAAATAAAAAAGAAATGGAAAGTTGCGCTGAGTTATTAGCTAAAATTCATTTGGTAAGTAAAAGCAAATGTCCTAAATTAGTGAAAGGAAGAAGTTTCGGTTGGGATAAAAAAAATTCTCTAAAAAAATCGAGGTACATTTTAAATTTAATTAAAAATAAAAAAGTACAGTCAGTTTTTGATAAAAAAGTGGCTAAATACTTAGTGCAAAAGATTGAATTTATTAAGAAGAATAAGATTGAATATGAGGATTTGAAGTTAAAGAATGATCATTTAATTCACGGTGATTTTCATGAAGATAATATATTTTTTGATAAAAAAGGAGATATTATGAATGTATCACCTCGAGTTTTGGAGCTTGTTAGGGCGATGTGGTTTCTTTGTTTTTATGATAGATATGACGGAAGTGCTTTTAAGAGGGCCCAAATTTTTCTTAGTCAATATAGCAGTATTTATCCAATTGATAAAGATGAGTTAAGAAGAGGAATTGCGGCCTGGCATCTCAATCAATTGCACTCTATGTGGGTGGTGGATGAAATTTATCTTAAAAATAATAAAAGAGTAGAAATTTTAATGAATAGTTACATTAATTTTTTAAATTATCAAAGCAGAAACTTAGAAAAGTTTTCCAAGAGAATTTTAAATTGTTTCTGAAAATTGTTTTAAAATTTTAATAGGTCGATGCTCAATTTATGAGATCGACCTATCTGTTTGTGGATGTGGTTTGAAATCTTTATTTATCCCAGGAAACTTCCAGAGATAAATCTGGTGCGGGTATTGTCGTTGGAGGTCCTAAATAGCGGGCTCTTTCCCAAAAAAAGATTATAGTTTTAGGATAGATATAGATAAATATCAAAACTAAAAGAAATATTATTAATTCCTCTATCCAATACATGGGTATTGCCACAAATAATATTAATAATCCCAACAAAAAAAGTCCCGCGCAGAAGGTTTTAATAAGGTTTAAAATGTAATCAAAAATAAACGATGACAAATCTTTAATTTTCTGCATAACCCGTACCTCCCTAGTTGAATTAAACAGCAGAAAGAACTATTTCTTATATCAAATATCACAGAAAAAATAAAAAAAGTAAAGAGGTTAATGTGTATAACTATTCAGTTTTTCCCAAAAAATAAGTAAAATAAACATTATTATAAGATGCGCCGATATTTGCTCTGTCATTGCGAAAAATTATGTACCCATAATTTTGTGGCAATCTCCTAAGATAACCTCTCTGTATGGAATGTTTTGAGATTGCCACGTCAATTTTGAGTACAAAATTTCCTCGCAAAGACGTTGAAAAAAGAATTATTTTGCAGGGACCTGAATAGCTACTAAATTTTGCGGATATAATTTCGAGGTGCTTTTAGAAGGTGTTATAATACAGATATGAAAAAGATAATTTATTTAATTTTAGTAGTGGGGATAATCGCTGGAGCGAGCTGGTTTTTGTTGGAGAAAAAAAGTTCAAAAAATGATAATCAATCGATTGTGACACCAGAGATTTCTGATTCAAAAAACGAACTAAATAATAGCAACGAGGTTAATCAGATTCAAAATCAAGAGTTAGCCCCAGCAGTTGATGAAAAAAAGTTTCAATTTCCGTTAGATAGAGCTAGTGAGCGGGTGACTAAAAAACCCTTTGGAATATTTATTGCGCCGGAAAATTCACCTGTGCAACCGGAGAAATTTAGCGGGTACCATACGGGAGCGGACTTTGAAATTTTTCCAGAAGAAGAAAATATAGATGTAATTATTGAAGCTGTTTGCTCGGGAAAATTATTAATGAAAAAGTATGCGACCGGTTATGGCGGAATGGCGGTTCAATCCTGCGATTTGGAGGGGGAGCCAATTACGGTGGTCTATGGGCATTTAAAATTAGATAGTATCAAAGTGGCTTTGGGCGATGATATTGCTATCGGAGAGGCTCTGGGTGTGTTAGGAAAGGCCTACAGCGTCGAAACTAGCGGAGAGAGGAAACATTTGCATTTAGGATTTCATAAAGGTTCAGAAATTAACATTTTGGGCTACGTTTTTACAAAATCCGTCCTTTCAAGTTGGCTGGACCCAATGATATTTTTGAAAATGAAATAAAACTATAAATTACGCGTATTAATAAATAAGAGATAGATTAGCAATGTTTTATTGCTATATAACATGATGGTTTAAATAATTTTTTTAAGACTAAATATATGATGGGAAATTTCTACAATATGGGCTGGGGCGGAGGATTTGGTTTTGGCTGGATTTTTATGCTTTTGTTTTGGGGTCTCATTATTTGGGCGATCATAGTTTTGGCAAGAAATCTTTCCGGCGATAGCACTTGCTGTGGCAGTCGTCGAGATAACAAAGGTAAACGTGAAGATAAAGCTATGGATATTTTAAGAGAGCGTTATGCGACAGGAGAATTATCCAAAGAAGATTTTGAACGAATGCGAAAGGATTTGGAATAAAAATTGGATGAATCCAAAAAACAGGCCTCGATTTGAGTGCCTGTTTTTTGTTAACTAGGTAGTTCATAGATGACTTTTTTATCTCGATGGAAAGCAAATAGCAAATTTGCTATTTGCTTTCCGACCAGCTATTATAAGATTAATAAAATTTAGAAATATAAATTAGATGAACGAAATAGAAAGATTGTTAATTGAAATGTTAAAAATCCCATCAGTTTCCGGACAAGAAAAAATGATGGGGGATTTTTTGGTGCGTGAGCTTAAAGATTTTGAAGTAGAAAAACAAATGGTGGAGAAAAATCGATTTAACGTTATTGCTACTAAAGGAAAACCCCAGACTTACATTGTAGTGCATATGGACACAGTTCCCGGAGTAGTCCCTATTAAAATCACTAGAAATAAAATTTTTGGCCGAGGAGCTATTGATAATAAAGGTAATATTGCGGGAGCAATTATGGCGGCCCGGAAATTAAAAAACATCGGATTAATTTTTACAGTAGGCGAAGAAGATAATTTTATCGGAGCAAAAAAAATAAAGATCAAAAAAGGCAATTTTATTGTGATGGAGCCGACTCAGTTGCAAGTAGCTTCCAGCCAGCGCGGTTTGATTGCACTAGCAATTTTAGCCCAAGGCGTGCAAAAACATTCTTCTTTGGATTTCAAAAAAGAAGATAGTGCGATTTACAATCTGACGAATCTTTTGCAGGAATTATATAAAAAGAATTGGACCGCTTTTAACGCTATTATAACCAGCGGAGGCGAGGCAGATAATGTGATTGCCGGAGAAGCAACCGCTAAGGTTTTAGTTCGACCAAAAAACAAGGCAGAATTTGAAAAAATTATAGCTTTTGTTGCAAAAACAAACAGAAAAGGAATGAAAATAAAAATTACTGACAAGATAAAACCTTGCGAGAGTGATTTATTTAAAAAAGGAATCTTAGTTCCATTTTTCTCTGAAATGGCCTTTTTCCCCAACAGTTTACTTTTTGGAGTGGGCAATATTTCTATCGCACACACCGTAAATGAATATGTAGAAAGAAAAGAACTACGTCAGTTAGAAAAAAAACTCATTGAATTAATTAGAAAAGTAGAGAAAGTCTAGAAAAAATAAATTTAGATTTTTAAAAAAAGAGCATGCCAGCTCTTTTTTTAAAAATTGACTGAAAAATTAAACTTATAACAATATGGGTAAGAAAAGGAAACATAAGAAATTGAAAAAAAATAGAAGAGCTTTTGCTGAAAAAATTTTTAATAAAGAAAATATTGAGATTGAAAAAATAAAAAGCGAAAGGAGTTGGGGAGAAAAGATTGATAAAAAAATTCAGGAGGTTAAATTTATTTTGGCAGAAAAAATTAAAGGATTTCAACTTAATAAATTAGAAGGAGTAGAAGCAGAAAGCAATATTCAGAAGGAAAGTGCGCGAGAATTTGAAAAACCAGCGTTCATTTTAAAGAAAGAAATTAGTCAAAAATTTAAAAGATTGAGGTATCTCTTTCTGGATATAGCTAGAAAAATAAAAACTAAACAAAGAAAAATTTCTGGCAAGATGATGGCTTTTTATCAAAAGACTATTCCAACTTTAAAAAAATGGAATAATATTTTTTGCACAGGGATGGTTTGCAAAACCAATATTAAAAGAGATGTGTATATTATTGGAGCCGCTATTTTTATTGCGGCAACTACTTTGGCTTTAGCATGGTATCCTCAGTTGCTTAAATCAAAATCTCCAGAGAAACCGGCAGAAGTGGCGCTTAGCAAAGAGGAATTAGATTATAAGTTTGAACAAGAAAATATTTTAAATATTTCAACTATTCAAGAAAATATTGATAGCAGCAACTGGAAAGAGTATAAAAGTTTATGGTACGGTTTTAAAATAAAATATCCTCAGAGTTGGAAAGCTCCGCTGGTGCAACCTTATTCTAGAATTTCTAAGGCTGGGTATAGAGTTTCTTTTATCGCAAACGAGCAAGAAAATAAAAATTTTATTGGTTTTGATGTGGCGGTGTATGATATTGCCAGAGTTAAAGAATTTTTTCAAACAGATGAGTTTCCTAAGTTAAAAGATGAATCCTCCAAGGACGCAGAAAGTTGTAAAAATATTGAGGGGCATATGATTGAAACCGGAGATTATCCAGCTGAAGAAATATATATCCCCCAAGAAGATGATTGCTATAACCCAGCATTATTTTTTACAGTAGTAAAAGGCCAATACATATATAATATTGCCCCAAGATTAAAGGTCGGAGCAACAATAAATAACGATTCGATGGTGGCAGTAAGCGATAATTTACCAGAGTTTTTTGCGGCAGTTTCCTCTTTTGAGAATATTGATATTGTCAGACCTAGACCTAAGCCGGTAGCTCCAAAAATTACTGCCCCTAAGCCAGCTTCATATAAGATAGAAGGCGGGAGGTTGGTTTGTGAAAAGAAAAATGATAAGCCTGGCAAAAGCGATAAAGGCAAAGGAAAACATATGGATATGGAATGTTGTTTGGATCCAGATGAATATCCTAATCCAAATTGTTATTATGATCCGGCAAAGTATGGGAAATATCTTAAGTAGAATTCAGACTAGCCTAAGAATTTAGGAATTTATGAATTTGGAATTGCAGTCTATGTTCATATGCTAACATGCTAAAATGTTAATATGATTTTGTGATTGCTATGTTTCTTAAAAAATAGTATTATAGATACGATGTATAATGTAAAGATAGAACAATTTGAGGGTCCATTGGATCTCCTTTTGGAGTTAATTAATAAGGAGA
>LBQR01000002.1 GCA_000990945.1 Candidatus Moranbacteria bacterium GW2011_GWF2_35_54 | reverse complement strand
AATCTTAAGTAATTTATAATTAGCAGAAAAACTTATGCAAATAAAAATCAATCATATAAATAAAATGGAGGGGCACGCTGGTTTTATGGCCAGTGTTCTCAGTGGTGATGTTAAAAGTGCTAAATTGGAAATTAAAGAAGGCATTCGTTTGATTGAAGGGATTTTAATCGGCAGACATTACAAAGATGTCCCAGTAATTGTGCAAAGAATTTGCGGAATTTGCCCGGTGGTGCACAATCTCACCGCGATTAAAGCGCTGGAAAAAGCGATGGGGGTAAAAATTTCTTCAGAAACTAAAGATCTCCGAAAGCTTTTGGAATGGGGACAAATAATTCATTCGCATGCCTTGCATCTTTTCTTTTTGTCTCTAGCTGATTTATTGGACATCGACAATGATTTGAAAGTGGTGGAAAAATATCCCGAGGAAACAAAAATGGCGATAAAAATAAGAGAGTTTGGCATGGAGATTGTAAAAGTTATTGGAGGAAGAGTGATTCATCCTTTAACCAATGAAGTGGGGGGATTTAAAAAAGTCCCCACCAATGATGAGATCAGAAAATTGATCGAACAAGGTTATGAAGCGTTGGAAACGGCTGAAAAATTGGGAGCATTTTTTGCGCAGTTTAAATTTCCTAATTTTGAAAGAGAAACAGAATATGTCTGCTTGGACAGCGGAAATGATTATTCGATTTATGAGGGTGATATTGTTTCCAATAAAGGTTTGCATATACCGGTGGAAAAATTTGAAAATAATTTTCATGAATTGCAAAAACCGAATGAGGTCATTAAAAAAGTTGAAGTTAAAAGTAGAAATGTTTACATGGTGGGAGCCATTGCTAGAATAAACAATAATGCCAGCTGGCTGACTCCGAAAGCGGAACTATATTTGGAATCTTTAAATTATAAATTGCCAGATTATAATCCATTTCACAATGTGATTTATCAAATGGTGGAAGTTATCCATGCGATTGAAGAATCGTTAATTACTTTAAAACTTTTGGAAAACACAGATCTATCCGGAGCAATAACAAGGAATTATGAAGTCAAAGAAGGTGTGGGGGTGGCGGCTGTTGAAGCTCCGCGCGGAACACTTTACTATCATATTGATTTGGATCATAATGGTTATGTAAAAAACGCCAATATTATCACTCCTACCGCCCAGTCTCTCTCTCATCTAGAACATGACATTGCTCTTTATCTAAATGACATTGTGGATTTGCCTGAGGAAAAAAGAACTCAGAAATTAAGAGGATTTATTCGAGCTTATGATCCGTGTATATCCTGCGCCGTACACTAAATATATATGCATGATTTTATATTAGCCAAAGAAATAGCTGACAAAGTTTTGGAAGTTGCCAGAGAAAATAAATTAGAAAAAATTTCTCAAGTAGTTTTAGAATTGGGGAGCGTGTCTTTGGCACACGATGAATTTGAAGAACATACGGAAGATATTAGCGTGGATAATCTGAAATTTGGGCTAGAAGAGATTCTAAAACAATCTGGTTTTGATAATATTGATTTTAAAATTACAAAAGTAGAGGGAGATAATTGGAAATTGGTAAGCATGGCGTAGGAACGTACTTTGGATGCGTTTTGAATTTAAAAAATAACCGATATTCTCTGTCGGTTATTTTTATAAGTAAAATTATTAAGCGGCTAAGGAAGCGCTATCTTAAAGAGTGAATTTTCAGAAACAAAATATCCTAAATTTTCTTTTTCATCAACCCATATTTTAACAGCTTTGGACAAGTTATTGTTTGAAGCCGTATTTATTTTGTTCCCATCTTTGTCAAATTTGATCAATTCCCCGTTGAGATTGTCCAGGATATAAATATTGGCAATATCTTCATTGGTAAATATTCCATTGATTGATGAATTTTCATCCTTTTTCAGATTAAAATCCCTGGTTTTGCGGTTAAATAATCTCAAAACAATATCCTTTTTCGCCAAATAAACATTTCCATCAATTGCAACGCCGGAAATATCATCAAAGTTTATAACGCTATTGAGCCAGTTGATTTTTTCTCCAAAGCCGTCATCTGCTCTAGGGTAGCGGTAAATTTGTTTATTTTTAGAATCTACTACATATAAATAAGTTAAATAAGTTCCGATTCCCGCTACGGATGCATCATTTGCGATGCTAATAACGTCATCTTTGAATTTTAAGGAAATAGGACTGAAACTAATAAGTTGATTTTGCCCGTTAACCAAAAACAAAAGATTTAAGTCATTCATAAAAGAATAGTGCAGGGCATTTTTGAAATTTTCTGGAAAATTATAGTCTTCGTTTTTTTCTCCCAGTTTAGTTATTTTGTTTTTTGAAATAGCAAAAACGGTATTATTAAAAACAAACGAGCCGATGAGATCCGGACTTTGATAAAGCGATGAAGCTTCTTTGTGAGACTGTGCGGATGGATTGATTTCTATGCCGCTATTGGCAGATAGTTGTTCGGATGCTGAGGGCGTGGAGGCATCATTATTATTTAAAAATAATATCGGAAGAGTTAAAATTAAAATAATTATAGTTAATGTTATTAACTTTAATTTTAAATTCATCCGGGAAAAAGTTGTTTTTAATTTTAAGAAATGAGGCAGGACTTTTTTAATTAGGGCTAGCGTTAAACGTATTTTTAGATAAACAAATCTCGTGAATTTAAAAATGTTTTCTGTTATTCTTTTGGATAAGTCATGAAACAAGTCCCTGCTCGCGCTTATTTTTAGACCGTAGGCGTGTTCTTTTTCGGGGTTGTTTTGGATTGGAGGTGTGTAATCTTTTTTGAAAGAAGATTTAACCTTATATATTCCAGATGAGCCCAATGCTGATATTTTTTGTTGGGCGGTGCCAAACATTTTTTTTGTTTTTGAATTTAGATTCGGGAAAGTAAAAGATTTGTTTTCAATGCGAGGTTTATCAAAAATATTGCCGGAAGATGTTTTTCTCTTGAAAAAAGAAGCTGTTTGTTTCTTTAATTTATAAGTTAACTTTCGAAATAATTTTTCCTTGGTCCAATCCCAGAAATCGAAAAATTTTTCTTTAAAAAGAGCTATTAATTGTTCAAATTTATTTTCAGTAAAATTTTCGTAATTTTCTTGGGAGTCTGTTATATAGATGTGTCCGGTTTTTTCATGAGTGTACTCTTGCCTGTTTTTATCGGAAGGCAATTCCTTGGTAGAATTTGCTTTCTTATTTTTTTCGAAAGCGCTGCTTCCAAACAGATTGAAATCGCCTGCTCGCGCCAGTTCATTTTTCTTGAGTGATTTTTCTTTTACTTTTCTGGTTACTTTTTTGGCATCAATCACCATCGTTCCTGCAATGTCCAACTCATTAATGAGGGCAGTTTTTAAAAATCTCAAGAATTTATTGTTGTTAAAAGATAGGGCGTATTTTTCTAAATCATCCAGAGTAAATATGTGCGAAATATCATCAGTGGTGAGAATTAGTTTATCGCCATCATCTAATTTGCCACTGGCTATGTCAGTAAATGTCTTTAGGGGATTAGCAGCCTCATCTATGGGAGATAAGCCTGCGCTAATTTCTGAAAGTTTTCCATTTCTCAAAAGTAAAACCTTTGCATCTCCCGAGACGCTAAAATTGATTTGATTTTCAAAGACGGAGCAAAGTACAGCATCTATTTTTCCTATCCAATTTATATTGCCGTGCTTGGCCACTTCGGATAATGATAAGTTTACTTTAGCTAAAGTAGTTTCGAAGCTTTCCTCTGGATTTTTTTGGTGACTGGCAAAATAAGTTTTCTTAGCCACAGAGGACAGGAAATTGACTATATAAGCTGAGTCTTCAGAGGTATCTTTTATTTCAAAAATTCCCAGAATAGTTCCTAGTTTTTTTTGATCAATATTTCTAGAGGAAAAATTAACTAGCTCTATATAAGGAACGAGTTTCTTATTATTTACTATCACTATTTCGTTGATAGTTGTTTCTAGTTGTGTTTGTTTTTTTTGTGGCATATTTTTCCAAATGGTTTAGAATAATGTATTCCCAAAAATTAAAAAGATTGAATCTCAAATCCAAGTTTGTCAACCAAGTTAATTATAGCAAATAAAATAATATAGTTAAAGTGGCTTGCATAAATCTACGCTAATTCTTTTTTGTTTTGTAATTTTTTAATGTAAATAATCTCTGAAAAATAATAGGAGCCCTGACGAAAAAAGTTTCGTCAGGGCTCAACGACCTAGCATATATCAGGCCATCCGCAATCTTTGCAAAGTTCTTCCTCCTTGGTTAAGTTTTTGCTTTTGCAACGTGGGCAAGTGGGCGGATAAAAAAAACTAAACAACGAGTATTCTATCATTGAAAAAAATATTGAAGCGAGTCCGCCTATGGCCCAGATAAAATCTCGCATAACTTTGATTTTTTTCATTGCAACCGTCCTCCTTGTTTAGGCAGGTTTAGAGAACTAAAACCTTTTAATGTTTTACATTTAGTGCATTGCATTGAGCCATCATATGTTAACTCCGATTCATCGTTGCCACAGTTAGCGCACTTAGAATGAGTTTCTTTGAAATAGCCATAAAACCCTACAATAACCAACAACACACCAACGATAACTGCGATTATGATTAAAATTGAAACTAATTTAAAGCACTCCCAAAAGATGCCTATTGATATTAGTTCTTTCATATATAGCTCCTTTTCTCCTTTGAGTGTTTACTTCAAAAAATAATTTTCTACTCCACATAAATTTGGTAGCCTGTTTTTTCCCACAATGGAGAAATAGAGCTTTCCAAACATCTGCAAATAGATATTTTTTTCCTGGGATAATCAATGCGCCCTAGGCAATTTTTTTGCCAGCCTATGACCGCGCCCCAATTAATCCAATCCTTCTCGATGCCATCTTTAAAATGCTCAGGAGACAAAATGAGAGGAAAGGTTAGCGATCTGTCTTTATATAAAGATTCTATCTTTTCAGGGGTCAAAAGATTGGCAATGCCCTTCGCACTATTTCTTTCAAGGATATTGCTCACCCAGTATAGATTATCTGTTATAACCAGGCAGACTGGCGTAGTGATTAATGACTGATTTTCTTCATTGCTCATTTCCACAATAACAACTTTATTATTTGGAAATATTTCTTTTCTGGGCCAGTCGCATTCTTCACACCGCCGCAAGCCATTAAAAGCCTGATAGAAAACACGGTGTCCGCAATGTTTGCATCTGGTTATTTGAATTATCCAAATACAGAGAGAGAGAGGCTCAGAATAAAAAGTACTACGATAAGAGTTCCAATTCCAGTTATTATCGCAAATGTAATCATGAGAGAGCTCCTTTGTTTGAATAGAGTTCATAAGAAGAACTTGCCTTTGCCAGTTGTTTAAAATATTACATAGTTCATCAAAAAAATCAAGAAAAATTATATTTTTTCAAATTGGGTCTTCATGTTGTGTCATAAGTTTTGAATTTTTTATTTTAAAGCAAGCGCCATTTCGTTAAAATGCTAATATGATTTTCCTTTGACTTATCGTCCTTATTTTTATATACTTAGAGAGTTAAATATCGTCAACGATTTAGCGGTCCAACCGCTGTTGTGGCGGTTGGACCGCTAAATCAACTCAATTATTAAAAACAACGTATGAAATTTTTTAAGAAAATATTTGGTTCCAATGAAAGAGAAGTAAAAAAACTCCAACCGCTGGTTGAAAAAATTAACGCTCTTGGCGATTCTATCAGCAAACTTTCCGATGAGGCATTAAAAAATAAAACCTTGGAATTTAAAGAGCGCCTTAAAAAAGGCGCCACTGCGGATGATTTACTATGCGAAGCTTTTGCAGTGGTGAGGGAGGCCTCCAAAAGAATAATGGGCGAAAGACATTATGATGTTCAATTATTAGGAGGAATTGCTTTGCATCACGGAAAAATTGCTGAGATGAAAACAGGAGAAGGAAAAACTCTAACCTCCACGTTGCCAATTTACCTCAATGCCCTGGAGGGCAAAGGCGTGCATGTAGTAACTGTTAACGATTATTTAGCTCGCAGAGATTGTAATTGGATGGGTTCAATTTTTAGTTTTTTGGGAGTTTCCAGCGCCTGTATCATGCACAATGCTTCGTATTTGTATGAACCCAAAAAAATAGATGCTAATGAAGTAAGTATTGAAACAGAGAATCTCAGAGAAATTTCTCGTAAAGATGCTTATAATGCTGACATTACTTATGGAACCAATAATGAATTTGGTTTTGATTATTTGCGCGATAATATGGCGGCCCGAATAGAAGATATGAATCAAAGAAAACTTCATTATGCTATCGTGGATGAAGTAGATTCAATTTTAATTGATGAAGCCAGAACACCTTTGATAATCTCTGCTCCCGACACTGAATCGACCAAGCTTTATCAGCAATTTGCGCAGATTATCCCCAGATTAAAAATAGAGGAGGATTATAAAGTAGATGAAAAAGAAAGACATGTTTCTCTAACAGAAGAAGGCATTTCTAAAGTAGAAAGTTTTTTAAATATTGATAATCTTTATGAGCCCGGAAAAATAACTTACGTTCATCATCTGGAACAATCTCTCAAAGCGGAAGTTTTGTTTAAAAAAGAAAAAGATTACATCGTTAAAGATGGACAAGTTATCATCGTGGATGATTTTACCGGTCGTTTGATGGAGGGGCGCCGTTACAGCGAGGGACTTCATCAAGCTATCGAGGCTAAAGAAAATGTCGCAGTACAGAGAGAATCTCGTACACTAGCCACGATTACTTTTCAAAATTATTTTAGAATTTATAAAAAATTAGCCGGTATGACAGGAACCGCTCTGACAAGTGCCGAAGAATTTGCCAAAGTTTATAAGTTAGATGTAGTAGAAATTCCCACACACAAAAAAATGATGCGCAAGGATCTGGCGGATATTATTTATAAAACCGAGAAAGGAAAATTTGAAGCCATCGCTAAAGACATAAAAAAAATATCAGAAAAAGGCCAGCCGATTTTGGTCGGAACAATTGCGATTGAAAAGTCTGAATATTTAAGCGCGCTTTTGACGAAAGAGGGTGTCAAACATGAAGTGCTTAATGCTAAACAACATGAAAGAGAAGCGGGAATTATTGCCGATGCGGGCAAACGTGGCTCCATTACAATTGCAACTAATATGGCTGGACGAGGAACAGATATCAAGCTGGGCGAAGGCGTACGCGAGTTGGGTGGTTTAATGATAATTGGCTCTGAGCGTCATGAAGCTAGACGAATTGATAACCAGCTCAGAGGACGCGCCGGTCGCCAGGGGGACCCAGGAGTAAGTCAATTTTATGTTTCGCTAGAAGATGAATTGATGCGTCGATTTGGCGGAGATAAGATGAAAAGCGTGATGGACAGGTTAAAACTTCCCGAGGACCAGCCAATTCAAAACGGAATTATTTCCAAAACCATTGAATCCGCCCAATCTAAAATCGAAGGCTTTAACTTTGATATCCGAAAACACGTTTTGGATTATGATGATGTGATGAATAAGCAACGAGAAGTTATTTATAAAAAGAGACAAGCTATTTTAGAAGATAAAGATACCAAAGATATTTTGCTTAAAATGATTTCCGATGAAATTAAAAAAATAATTTCAGTGCTTCGAGGGACTGAGGGTGAAGGCTGGGATACCGAGAAAATATTTATTGAGTTAAATAATATAACTGTTCTCAACGAATCGGCCAAGAAAAGAATTGTTGAAATTTCCCAGGATAAAACCAAAAACGAATCGGCTAAGATTAGTAATTGTATCGAATTCGTTTTCGGCGAATTTAAGAAGAATCTTGGCGCCAAAGAAACTGAATTAGGAGAGGCGAGTATGAATATTGTTAGAAAAATGGTGATGCTTCAGACCATTGATTCTCTGTGGATGAATCATCTGGATGAAATTGATTATTTGCGCCAAGGAATCGGCCTTCGAGGTTATGGACAGAGAGATCCGTTAATCGAGTATAAAAAAGAGTCTTATAATTTGTTCACATTATTGATGGATAATATCCGTTCTAGCATCGTTAATACTATTTTTAAAATAGCTCCTATCCCAGCTAATGCTGAAACTCAAAAAGCCGAAAGTGCTTTGCAAAAAATGAATAATCTTAAATTCTCCGGAGCCAGTGATGAAATCGAGCAATTTGGCGCACTTAAAAAAATGCGAGATAACGCCAGCTATAATCATGCGGGCGATGAGGCACCCAAACAAAAACCGATTATCAATACCAACACGGTTGGTCGCAATGACCCTTGCCCATGCGGAAGCGGAAAGAAATTTAAGAAGTGTTGTGGGAAGTAAGGTAAATTGATAGATCGCTATATTGTTGAATGTGATTTAAAAAGCCTAGACTAAAATCTAGGTTTTTTTTAATGCTTCATTGTTAAAATGTTAATATGTTAAAATGTCTTAGTTCGCTTGACTTATTTAAATAAATAGCACATAATCTAAAGTTAACTTTTTAGATTATTTTTATATTTTTATGAGTGAGAAATTTATTATTAGTAGTCTAGTGGTGTTATTAATTGGCGGGATTTTTATGGCTTCTTTGGCAAAAGGAATGGATTCAAATAAAGACCAAAAAAATGTTATTTATTATGATAACGCCCGAAATAGCCAAATAGAAGTTACTTTTTACAAAAAAGTAGCTCAGCTATCAGGTAAAAATTTCGGTAAATTGAAACTTGAAAATATCTCAACTAATGAGGGGATAAGTTACAAGAATGAAAGAAATAACTTGATCTTATCTGAAAACAACAATGAAGTTTTAATTTCTATTGGAGAAAAAGAAGTTTTCCGGGGAGGCTTAAGGAGGAATGACCCGAAAGATAGTTTAACTAAAAACATTTGGTTATGGAAAGATTTAATTTTAAAAGATGATGTCTTATTGAAACCGATTAATTCAGTTAATTTTAATCTTTCCTTTTCCTCTGATGGAAAAATTTTAGCCACGACAAATTGCGCAGATTTCTCTGGTACGTATGAATTAAAAGAAAACGCTATAAATATTATTAATCTAGCTCAGACCAAAAAGTTTTGTGATAATTCAGATGGGGAAATATTTTCTCAGTCTCTAAAAGAAACAGCTAGCTTGGCTTTTGATGAAAATAATAATTTAGTTTTATTTCTAAAAAATAATGCTGGCTCAATGTCTTTTAGTAAAAAATAAAAAAAATATCCTCGCCCTATACGATGATAAAGCGAAGATAAATAGGTTGGTAGCCAGAGACAAAAAAGATGTCTGCTGTAAAAAATAATCTTTAAGTGGTTAGTACTTATGTCACATAAAGAGTGTTTAATTATTTTTGAGCCCGCGTTGAGGCTATAAGATAAATAGACCATGCTTCAACCTACCTAAAGTATATAACTATCTCACGACCGCGTCAATTTTACATTTTTAATTTAAGTTGACCAGCTAGCTATAATAGCGTATTATGCTTTAAAGAAGAGTTTGATTTAGGATAGTATTTTAAAAATAGCAAATAGGAGGTGTTTATGCTTCGGACAAAATGTATTTTACTGCCACCAACCAATTCGGATGGGGTGCGGATTTCAGTAATGTCGCGTCACACACTGTCAGACGGCATCACGCCTGACGCGCGTATCTCACCAGATTGGTCATATGATCTTTGGCTTAAAGATCTGGCCCCGCCGGATAATCTGGTGGGCAGTTTCTATCGAGGAAAGATAAATTTTTCTCAATACAACGATTTATATCTGGCGCATCTGCGAAAGGATTTATGTGTAATCATTATCAAAGAGATCGCACGCTACGCCTTGCATAAGAGAGTTACATTTCTTTGTATTGAGTTAATTCCAACGCTGTGTCATCGAACGCCGCTTCTATATGAGTGTTGGCGTTATGAACCAACTCTACATCTTCAAAACTTCTGACCCGGTGTTTCCATAGAAATCCCGGGTATTTATTTTCTACTTATTTTTTGCAAAAAGCCCTGTATTGACGTAAAATGTAGATGCAAGAAAATGTACACTTGTATGTGTAAATACGTACTAAAATCCCAGAAGTGGGACAAATAAAAATATGTCAAAAATAAAAAATTTATCCAATCACGAGATGCCCAGAGAAAAGATGATAGAGAAGGGTGTTGAAAGTCTAAAGGATTATGAATTGATGGCGATTTTACTGCGCACTGGGATAGTGGGTAAAAATGTCTTGGAAGTTTCCAAGGAAATTTTAAAAAAGTTTCCGACCAAAAAATTATTAACCCTTGATTTAAAAAGTTTAGCTAAAATTAAAGGTATTGGCACCAGTAAAGCCTGTCTGCTTTTGGCGGCTTTTGAATTAACCAAGCGCGCCCTGGAAGTAGAGGACAATAATCTACCAGTAATAAGCTCCGCCAAAGATGCCGTAGCGCAACTCCAAGAGTTAAGGACGGCCAAAAAAGAACATTTCGTCGTTTTATATCTAAATGCTCGCAATCAACTCATTTGCAAAGAAATTATTTCGGTGGGGACTTTGAATGCTAATTTAGTACACCCTAGAGAGGTTTTTAAGCCGGCTATTGATAACTTCTCAGCTTCGATAATTATCGCTCACAATCATCCCTCAGGAGGCGCAGAACCCTCCGATAATGACCTGACTACAACCAATCGACTCAAAGAAGCCGGGAAAATAATGGGGATTGAAGTGCTAGACCACATAATCCTAACCAAAACCAGCTTCTTTAGTTTGAAAGAAAAAAATATATTTTAAAATATGAGAATATTGATTTTAATAAAAAAGCCCTTAGAATAGGGGTTTAATCTGACAAGTTTTTATTTAAGGTATATAATGTATAGTGCAGTAGGGTGGTGGGTGTTGACAATAAAAACATAGGTGCTATAATGTATCTATGATTGATAAAAAATTATATAATTTAAGCGATGTTGCGGAAGTAGTTTCAGGATATTCTTTTAGGGGGGCTATCCAGGAAGAAAAGGATAGCGATATTTTTTTAATTCAAGCTAAGGACACCAGGAATGGATTGTCTATAACGGAGAATGATCTAAAAAAAATTTCTGATTTAAATTATGGAGATAAGTTCGTAGAAAATAATGATGTAGTGATGGGGGCACGTGGATTTTTTTCTGCCACCTGCATTAATTCCAGTAAAAAAATAATTGGCTCATCTTCGGTTTATATAATAAAGCCTGATCAAAAAAAAGTTCTGTCTAAATATTTGACAATTTATCTTAACTCTAAAATGGGCCAAGCAGAAATAAAAAAATATGAAACAGGCTCAACAATAAAAACAATTTTAATCGGGGATTTAAAAAATATAAGAATTAAAATTCCAGCGCTAGACGAACAGAAAAAAATTATTGAGTTGTACGAAAACATTCAAAGACAAAATAAAATTTTAGAAAGAAAAAAAATAATTAATCAAAACATATTGGAAACAATATTTATCTATAAATAAAAATATGACACCAAAAAAATATACTCAAGAAGATTTAAATAGCATTCTTTGGGCAGCTGCCGATTCATCTCGAAGTAGTGTGGATGGCAGTATTTACAAGGATTATGCCTTGGCAATGTTGTTTTTTAAATATATCAGTGATAAATCCAAAAAACAATTAGAGGAATACAAAAAACGTTTTGGCACAGATAAGGAAAGAATCGCGCAAAAGATGAGAAATGACCGTTTTTATCTCCCGCCTAAAGCCACTTTTGATTATATTTATGGTGCGATTGAAAATGATAATATTGGTGAAGAAATAAATAAAGCTTTACATGCCATCGAGGATAACAATAAAGAAAAATTAGGTGGTGTTTTTAGCGCCATTGATTTTAATTCTGAAGCCACGCTGGGAAAATTGGAGCAACGCAATAAAATGATTCGTCATTTGATTGATGATTTTTATAAAATAGATTTTAGTGATGTCAAAGAGGATGTGATTGGGGACGCGTATATGTATATGATTGAACGCTTCGGAGCGGATGCAGGCAAGAAAGCGGGAGAATTTTTTACGAGACGCTCGGTGGCCTCCTTGGTTGCTAGACTGGCTGATCCGCAAGCGGGAGATAGGATTTGTGATCCAGCCATGGGAAGCGCAGGCTTACTTTTATTAGCCGGAGAAGAAGTGGAGAAAAAAGGTTCAAAAAATTATGCTCTTTACGGACAAGAATCTACCGGTAGCACTTATCAATTAGCACGAATGAATGTTTACCTACATGGCAAAGACCACGCGAGATTGGAGTGGGGCGATACACTTAATGGTCCTCAACTATTGGAAAATGATAAATTAATGAAGTTCGACATCTGCGTGGCGAATCCCCCTTTCAGTTTAAAAAAATGGGGAGCCGAAAGTGCCGAAAGTGATAAATATAAAAGATTTTGGCGCGGTGTGCCTCCGAAAGACAAGGGCGATTTTGCTTTTATTACGCATATGGTAGAAACCGCTAAACCTAAAAAAGGTAAAGTAGTGGTGATCGTTCCTCATGGAGTGCTTTTTCGTGGCGGAGCAGAGGGGAAAATCAGAGAACAATTTATCCGAGAAAATATTATTGATGCGGTAATTGGATTGCCGGCTAATCTTTTTAGTACTACTGGGATTCCGGTGGCGATTTTGGTAATTGATAGGTCCAGAGAAAAAGGCGGAGCTAATGAAAATAAAAAAGATATTTTATTCATCGAAGCTTCCAAAGAATTTCGTTCTGGCAAAGCGCAAAATCATTTAGACGAAGTGCATATTGAAAAGATTTTAGATACTTATAAAAAAAGGAAAGAAGTAAAAAAATTTGCCCATATTGCCAATTTTAAAGAAATTCAAGAAAATGATTTTAATCTTAATATTACAAGATATGTGGATACTTTTGTGGAAGAAGAACCGATTGATATTAGTGCCAATCTCAAAGAATTGGAAAAACTAAATCCAGAAATTGAGAAATTGGAAAAAGAAATGAGAAAATATTTAAAGGAATTAAATATTAAATAAACACAAAAATATGGCAAAAAATAAAAAAAATATTGTTAAAAATAACAGTTTTACTGAGTTTCTGCTTTACACGACGCCTAATGGAAAAGTTAAGGTGGAAATATTTTTGCGAGACGGAACTATTTGGTTGACTCAAAAAAGAATGGCTGAACTTTTTGATGTGGAAGTTAATACGATCAATTATCATCTCAAAGAGATCTTTAAAAGCAAGGAATTAATTGAAAATTCAGTTATTCGAAAAATTCGAATAACTGCCGATGATGGCAAAAAATATGAAACCAATTTTTACAATCTTGACGCTATTATTTCGATTGGTTATCGTGTAAACTCGGTGCAAGCAACTCAATTTCGCATTTGGGCGACTGAAAGGTTAAAAGAATACATTATCAAAGGTTTTACAATGGACGATGAAAGACTCAAAGATCCAAATGGCTTTTTTGGGCAGGATTACTTTGAAGAACAATTAGCCAGAATCCGAAATATTCGTTCCAGTGAAAGGCGGATGTATCAAAAAGTTACTGATATTTATGCGCAGTGTAGTGCTGATTATAATCCAAATGAAGAAATCACCAAGCAATTTTTCGCAACCGTGCAAAATAAACTTCATTTTGCTATCACCGGAAAGACCGCTGCAGAAATTATTCATGAAAGAGTGGATAGCTCCAAAGCTAATATGGGCTTAACTGTTTGGAAAAATTCACCGAAAGGTGCGATTCGCGAAACTGATGTCGTGATTGCCAAAAATTATCTGCAAGAAAAAGAGTTGGATCATTTAAATAGAATTGTGACGATGTATCTGGATTATGCTGAAATGCAAGCTCAAAGAGGTATTTTGATGCGGATGAAGGATTGGGTAGAAAAATTAGATGCATTTTTGAAATTTAATGAGAGAGAAATACTCTCTAATACGGGAAAAATAAGTCATGAAGTGGCAGAAGCTCTGGCATTGGGTGAATATGAAAAATATAGGCAAATTCAAGACAAAAAAATTAAATCTGATTTCGACAAATATATTGAGATAGAGCAAAAAACCAAAGATTTTATGGCTACTATAGATGAACATAAATCCAGAGAGAAAAAATCAAAGAAGAGTAAAAAATAATTTGTATTTAACTAAAAAATTTATGAAAATAGATTTTACCAAAGAACAATATAGAAACTTGATGACAATGATTTCAATTGCTGATGGTGTTGTTGGGATTCTTGGCGATGTAATTCCTGAGAAGGATTATAAAAAATTATCTGGAAAAATGGAGGAGCTAGAAACATATCTCTTGGGATATGCTAGTGATTTTGATTGTAATGAATTCTTGGATGAAGATTTTTACGAAGACAAAATATTGCCAATAGTCAGCGACTTTGAAGAATATTCAACGCATGATAATTTGTCCAACGATTTAGCTTGGCGAGATTTTCGTAGAGAACACACCCAAGAAGAATTAGATAATATGGCCAAAGAAAATGGCGGATATTTCGGAGTTGCATTATATGATTATGAAAAAAAATATTGGGATGAATTTGAGAAAAATGGATATGATCGATTGGAGATAAATAAATAAACACCACACTTGTACTATTTTTATAATTATGCTATATTTAAGTTAACCTAAAATGTTAATCAAAATACTATAATAAATTACGCTGGGATTATGGAGATTGAGTGGCAAAAAAGTAAAATACAAAAAGATTTATTGAAATATGCTAAGAGTAATCGTGTTATCGCCAAAAGAATGAAAAGCATCCAATCTGCAAAAAATTTTTGTGACTTGGAGCTTCCCAGCAATGGACGAGCTCATTTTTTAGAAGGAAGATATGCTGGGTTATTTTCAATAGATTTAGAAAAAGGCAAAAGATTAATTTGCCAACCTCTTGGAAACGAACTTCAAAAAATGGAGGAGGGTCTATATAAAAAGGAGACTATAACGGCTTTAAAAATATTGGAAATCAGTGATCATTATAAAAAATAGATTGCATAAAATATTAATAAGCAAAAAAGAATTATATGAGCAAAAAAGAATTAAATTTAAATAATATTACTGGCTGGGAATCACCCGTGGCTATTCATCCTGGGGAATTTCTTCAAGATTACATTGAGGAATACAACATTACCCAAATTGAGCTAGCCCTAAGAACAGGGATGTCAAAAAAAATAATTAATGAGATTATTAATGGCAAAAATCCCATTACGGAAGCAATGGCAGTAAAACTCAGCAAAATATTTCCTTTATCGGTAGAATATTGGTTAAATCTTCAGGCTGGATATGAGGCTGATTTAGCTAGGCTGAATCAAAAAAATGATCTCAAAAAAGACGTCAAACATCTAACTCATTTCAGACATACTTACAAAGAGCTTTCAAAAATTGGAAAAGTAAGCAATCAAAGATGGATAGAAAAAAACTTTACGAAAATAGTCCTGGAGTTGCAAAAATTTCTTGGCGTTTCATCACTTGGATTCATAAATAAAACTATGGAATTCGCTTTTAGAAAATATGATCGGAATAATTTAGATCATTACACTCTGGCGGCATGGCTTCGATTAGGAGACATCAAAGCGCAATCGTCAAATGTATCGGTTTTTGATAAACAAACTTTGCTTAATCGACTGAGTGAAATCAAACTACTTTCCACAAAAGGAAAGGAGGAATATCTAAAGGCTCTGGAAAAAATATTTGCTGAATGTGGAATTGTATTAGCCTACGTGCCATATCTTGAAAACACACATATCCAAGCAGCTACCAAGTGGATTAGCCCCGAAAAAGCTTTGATTATGATTGCCACTTGCAAAGGAAAAGATGAAGGAAAATTTTGGTTCAATCTTTTTCACGAAATTGGGCATTTACTTTTGCATAGCAAAAAAGAATTTCATATTGATCTAAAAGACTATGATGCAACATTGGAAATTGAAAAAGAAGCCGATCATTTTGCCCAGAAAATGCTAATCGCTGATTTTAATTCTGTTATGAAAGATTTATTTAAGTGTAGTGATGATTTAGAAAATGGAATAATTAAAATTGCTAAGGAGAATGGAATTTCTCCGGCGATTTTAGCAGGAAGGATGACACATGAGTTTAAGGATAATAAAAGAATCTATCCAGTAATGAGTAAATTTTTACAGGTGAGGATTGATGAGATGAATGTATAACAAAAATATTGATAAAACAAGCAGGATATTTCATAAGAATCAACAGAGAGTTTGAATTAAAGTGGCTTGAATAAAGGAAAAATTCCGTATGATAAAATTGAAAAAGAAAAAGAACTAAATGATAAGAGAAAAAAACAGTTGAATAAAATTGGATTAAGTTTATAAAAATAATATGAATAAGGCACAAATAATAAAGGAAATAAAAAATGCCCTTCAATCCGGATCAGAAACGGAGTTGGTTGAGTTTAAAGATGCTCGCGGAGGATTTCCTAAAGCTAAAACCAGAATAACTCTTTCTTCCTTTGGTAACAAAAAAGATGGTGGGATTATTGTATTTGGCGTAGCGGAGAATAAAAGTACAAGAGATTTTATGGTCGTGGGCGTTGATGATGCGGCCATTTTGCAAGAAAACATGAGCACTCTTTCTGCCAATGAAATGAATGCTGTTTTAAGGTTGGATTATTATATTTTACCATTATATGATAAACAAATTTTAGCTGTCTATGTCCCTGAATGCAAAAATCAATTTAAGCCATATCATATCAAGCAATTGGGGTTACCTAACGGTGCGTATATTCGTGATGGAAATACTGATAGGAAAATGACAGAAAATGAAATGCGTGATTATGTGCGCAATGCGCAGGGTGATGATTTTGATACAAATTGCGCAGATGATGCCATATTAGATGATTTATCTCAGGATAAATTAATTTCTTTCTTGAAAAAGAGTGCCGAAAAAGCTGCCCGAGATTTTGAAAAAAATGATAAGTATATAGAAGTTCTTGAAAATATTGGTATTGTAAAAAAATGTGGAGAAGACTCAAAACCAACAATCGCAGGATATTTAATATTTGCTGAAAATAGACCTCAGAAGAAATTGCAATTCCAACGATATGTAATTCGCTGTGTGCGATATAAGGGTTCAGGTGTTCATTCGGATATTCTAGACTCCCTGGATGTAGATGGTACGCTTGATGAGCAGATAGATGGTATGCAATCTTTTATTTTGCGAAATATAAAAAAGAGCGCTGAGATTGTAGGGACGAAAAGAGTTGAGCGCTATGAATATCCAGAAAAAGCTATTCGCGAAATAGTGGCCAATGCAGTAATTCATCGTGATTATAGAATTACGGAAACCTATACGCAGGTAAATATTTTTGAAGATAGGATAGAAGTTTTTAATCCTGGGAATTTGCCCTTGGGAGTTACGGTAGAAAATATAAAAAACTCTCAAATGAGTAGAAACAAAATTATTGCCGCTCGCTTAAAAGATCTGGATTATTTGGAGGAGTATGGACGAGGCATTGATATTGTTTTTACCAAGATGAATGAATGGGGACTTTTGCCACCAATATTTAAAAATACCTCTAACAGTTTTAGAGTTATTTTGCCTGGAGAAAATCTAAGTAAATTAAATGAAAGACAGATGAAAATTTGGGAATACTTAGCGGAAAATGGAAGAATAACGAGAAAAGGAGCTGAGGCTTTAGTGAAAGATACTCCCCAACAGACGATTAGTTATGATTTACGAAAAATGAAGGACATAGGGCTGATAAGACAGGTTGGAGATTCAAAGGATACTTTCTATGAGTCGAGTTTTTAATTTTAGAAGCAATTAGAAGCAAGGGCAAAAAGTGCCTCAACTACGGCTTCTTTTGAAGAATGAGAAAGGTGGATTAGTTAGAAGCAATTAGAAGCAAGCAAAATAGGATTAATAAGTAGTACGAAATTTTTATAAGTTTTGCCCATATATTATAAAAATATTATCCCCAAATTAAGGCAAAAATGACAGTTTTATAAGTTTTATAAGAATTAACCGCAAT
>LBQR01000001.1 GCA_000990945.1 Candidatus Moranbacteria bacterium GW2011_GWF2_35_54 | reverse complement strand
AACCCCTGCATTTTATTTTTAAACTTTTCAAAAACTTTAGGACCCTGAGGATTGGGAAGGAAAATTAAAGCGCTCTTGTCTGCATCAATTAAACTATTTTCATTATTGGTTTTAGGATTTTCTTTAATTTTTTTAGTTTCTATCTTTTCCAAATATTTTTCCAAAAAATTCCAATCGAATAAATTTTCCAACAAAGCTCTGCAAAATTTACTTATCTTGGTGTCTCCGGAAGTTAATAGATTCCCCGTTAGGGACAAATAATAATTGGGTTTATATTTTCTAATCCAATGATTTCTTATTTGGAATTTTTGAAAATAATTTTTTTTATCAAAAAGAGGAAAACAGAAAAAATACTCGCTAGCTGAATACAAATCCTTATTTCTAATTTCGAGAGAATTAGTAGTGATAAAATAATTAAGGCATACCCTATTCCTTATTCTATCATGATGTCGCCTTCTTCCCAAAAAATGCGCCCACAAAGTTATAAAAGTTCTGCCTATCCAGATTCTATTTTCTTTTAAAACAACTAGTACGTCCCAGTCGCTTTTAGGATGGGCGTTTTTCATCGCTAATTTTCCCGTAACCAAAATCATCCTCACAAAAGGCGCAATCTTCAATAAATCGATGGTTTTTTTCATTTTCCTTATCTTCAAAATAGAAATTTTGTTTCTCCTCACTCTATTTTCAACCAATTCATCCCGGCCTTTTAAAAAATACATGCCCTTTTTACTGTCGATAAATCTTTGCAAATCCGCCTCCTTTAAGATTAGCAAGACATCTTTTAATGTAACTTTTTTATCGCTATTTTTAACTTCACCCCCGGTTGCCAAAAGATGTTTCCAAATTTCAAAGAGGGTCAATGGATAATTCAAAACATCATAATAACAAACAGTACTCAAGACACTTTTTTTAAAATCATCATCCATACAATTATTTTTTATAGGACTTACGCTTTTGAGTTACTACCGGCCTAGTTTCTGAAAAATATTATTTTTTCGAACTGCCGTGCGAAGCGAAAGGCGAGAAAAAATGATATTTTTTAGAAACACATAAAACAAAAAAAATATTCAAACGCGTAAGTCCTATAAGTAATAGTTTTAAATCCTAAATTCCCGCAAATCTACAAATCTTTTACAAATCTACAAATATTGCAGCGCATAGGCATATCCTGTATTTGTAAATTTATAGTGGATTTGTAGATTCGCGGTGGAAAAAATCAGAGTTATAATCTAATATGAATCAAAGAAATTTTCCTGTAGGACTATCTTTTTTAGTTTTTAGTTTTTCTGGCAAACCTTCAAAAATTATTCTGCCTCCATTCTTGCCACCATCAGGACCCAATTCGATTACCCAATCTGCGCCCTTGATAACATCCGTATTGTGCTCGACTATCAATACTGAATTTCCTTTTTCCACAAGAGCATCACATACATTTAATAATTTTTTAATATCATCAAAATGAAGTCCCACTGTCGGTTCGTCTAAAATATAAAGCGTCTTGCCACTTGATTTCCTGGACAATTCAGTAGCTAATTTTATCCGCTGGGCTTCTCCTCCTGAAAGTTCAATGGCACTTTGTCCCAGCTTCAAATATCCCAAGCCCACATCTTCCATAATTTTCAATTTTTCATAAATCAAATTATGCTTTTTGAAAAATCTTAAAGCATAGCTCACACTCATCTCGAGCACTTCCGCTATATTTGCTCCTTGATATTCAATTTCCAATGTTTTTTTATTGTAACGGGTGCCCTCACAAGATTCGCATTCCACATACATATCCGGCAAAAGATGCATCTCTATTTTTTTCTTGCCGTCTCCCTGACAAACATCACAACGTCCGCCCTTCATATTAAAACTAAAACGGCTAGCATTATATTTTCTGATCTGGGATTCTTCCACCTGCGCAAACAATTCTCGAATATGGGAAAAAACTCCGGTATAAGTAGCAGCATTGGACCTGGGCGTCTTGCCAATTGGGGATTGCGTAACATTAACTACTTTGCTAATATGTTTCAAGCCCTTAATCAACTTATGCTCGCCAGGTTGGGCTTTTGAATTATAGAAATGCCTATTGAGAACACGCGCCAAAATATCATTTACCAGGGTCGACTTTCCACTACCTGAAACTCCGCAAATAACCACCATTCTTTCCAGAGGAATATTTACTGTAACGTTTTTTAAGTTATGCTCATTCGCTCCAATAATTTCTATAAACTTATCCGCTTTTTTACGCTTAGTATTCCGTTCAAAAACTTTTTTCTTGCCTGTCAGATATTGCGCTGTCTGAGTTTTACTTTTTAACATTTTACCCACCTGTCCGCTAAAAATAACTTCTCCCCCTTCTTCTCCGGCACCTTTGCCCATATCTATTATCCAGTCAGCTTCCCGAATAAAATCTCTATCATGTTCCACTACTATCAAAGAATTATCCCTATCCCGTAAAGATTTTATAGTGTCAATTAATCTTTTGTTGTCTCGGCTATGCAAACCGATTGAAGGCTCATCCAAAACATAAATTATTCCAGTTAATTTAGATTTTATTTGGGTAGCTAGCCTGATTCGTTGCGCCTCTCCTCCGGAAATGGTCTGAGTTCCCCTGCCTAGGCTGAGATATCCTAATCCTACATTCTCCAATATTTCTAACCGGCTAAAAATTTCGCTTACTAAAGTTGCTACTATTTTATTGCTTACATTTTTACTTTTAAATATCTTTAAATATTCTATTAACGATTCTATGTCCATGTTAATCCAATCATTGATAGATTTGCCGTCAATAAAAATATTCACAAATTCACTTCTAAGCCTCTTTCCTTCGCAGACAGGACATGTCTCGCTTGTCATATATCTTTCAATCTCAGTTCTGGCATGATCTGATTTGGTATTTCGATATTTATCTTCCATCATTCCGATTACGCCATCGAATTCAAGACTGCTGTCTCCATAAAGAATTATGTCCAAATGTTTTTTTGATAATTTATTTATCGGAGCATGAAGAGAAAATCCTATTTTTTGGGATAATTTTTCCAAAATTTGCATTCCCTGTCCGCTACTGCCATTTCTGCCACCCACGCTCCCCCAAGGTTTTATGGCGCCTTCTGCCAAAGATAATTTATTATTGGAAATAACCAAATCGGGAGAAATTTTCGAACATTCCAAGCAAGCGCCTTCCGGATTATTAAAAGAAAAATGGCGGGGAGTTATTTCCTTTATTTTAACTCCGCAATCACCGCAGACAAAATCCCTATTGTACATAAAGACATCTTTATTATCTACCACAATTTTCATTGAGCCAAAACCCACTTTCATGGCAGTTTCAATTGAATCCATTATTCTTTCCTCATCTAAATTTTTTAAATTTAACACTATTCTGTCGATAACAATATCCGCCTCAAAAGAAGACTCTTGCTCTTTAATCAAAGAAAAAGCTTCATCAATAGTCAAAATCTTTTCATTGATTCTTACTCGGGCATAACCAAGCTGGCTAATGTGATTCAAATTTTCTATGATGTTCTTTTCCTTCTTATTGCAAGGCGCCAAAATAACCAGCATAGATTTGTCGGGTCTTTTTTTTATTTCCATCAAAATATCCTTGTTGCTCTTTTTCTCCATCAAAACACCGCAAATCGGGCAATGCGGTTCTCCAGCATTGGCAAATAAAATTCTTAGATAGTCATATATTTCCGTCAAAGTTCCGACTGTCGAACGCGGGCTTCTCACTACACTTTTTTGATCAATGGAAATGGGCGGACTAAGATTTTCAATACTATCCACGTCTGGCTTAGAAGAGACGTCCAAGAAACTTCTCGCATAAGAACTCATTCCCTCGACATAACGCCTGTTTCCTTCCACAAAAATAGTATCGAAAGCCAGAGAAGATTTCCCGCTGCCGGAAAGTCCGGTTACTACAACAAATTTATTTTTAGGAATATCAACGCTGATATTCTTTAAATTATTCACCCGCGCACCTTTAACTAAGATAAAATCCTTCTTATTTTTATCTTTTATTTTTCTGTTTTTCATTATTTTTTAATTTAAATTATCGCCAAGGGCGGCATAAAGATTTAGGCTTTATCTAATTAAAAATTTTATCACATAATTAACCACTTGTAAATAAACGTTAATATTACGCATCAAATAAGGGCTTTTGTCTAGTTGACTGCGCGTCGCTATTAAATTAAAATAAAGAAACAATACGGCAATGGGAGCTAATACTTCCCAAGTCAATTGGCAGTTTTGTTTTCAAACAAAACTGAGTAGCTTCAATGCAAGCTGTCCTTTAAAAATTAAACATTGCTCACTATAGAGCAATCACTAGAAAGGTAGGTGAAAAAATAATGAATAATGATTTTAACCAAGATGAAATGGATGAAACTGAAGAGCCCACTACTTTACAAAAAATAAAAGAATGGTCTCAAGAAAATCTTCGAATCATAGTTAGTGTTTTGATAGTTTTCTTAATTGCTTCTTCAATTTATTCTTATTCCAAAAGAGGAACTGAAAATACCGAAGTGGCAGAGGACAACAGTGAGATAGAAGATATTTTAACTGATTTATCTTCCGATGAAAACATTCCTCCGACAGAGACTCCAGTCGTAGAAGAAAACAAGGATAAAGAAGTTGCCTCAACCAATACAGAAGCCCCAGCAAAAAATGCTCCCGCTCAAGTAGAGGAAAAGAAAGCAGAGGCACCTAAGCAAGAAGTCGCACCTAAAGTAACAGAATCAACCGAAACAGAAAATTCTTTTGTTGAAGTAGCACAAAGAGGTGAAGGCACTACACATTTAGCCAGAAGAGCGCTAGCGCATTATTTAGAAAAAAATGCTGACTCTAGCCTAACTCCTGAACACAAAATTTATATTGAAGATTACCTTCGCAAAAACATATCCCAAAAGGGACATATTGCGCTAGGTACATCAGTTGAATTCTCCAAAAGTTTGATCAAACAAGCAATTGACGCTTCAAAAAATTTAAATGATGGTCAATTGAAAAATTTTAGAATTTTCAGATAAACTGATAAACAATCAAAAAACATCAAGAACTTTATATAATTAAAACCCCGGCAACGACCGGGGTTTTAATGTGGAAAAATTATCCTCGCAAAGACAGAGTAAAAAAACGTCTCTGCGCAAAAACGGAGACTTATAAATTCTCAGTAAAAAATACACTACTCTATAATTTTATTTTTCAGTTTCGATGATTTGTATATTTGCGGATAATAAGCTTTGAGTCTGATAATTTCTGTTTTTTCTAAGCCAATCTTATTTAACTCTGATTTCAAGTTATCAATAAAAAACTTTTGATCATAACCTAGACAAATAATAGCTGGTTTGTATTTTTTTATCACTGCATAATTTTATCTGCCAATCCGCTTTTCTGAATTGTCTTAGTTCTATTTTTTTCTTTATTGCAAGTTGCTTCTCCTTTTACTTTTTTGACTGTCTTATCCCGTGCCACTATCACAATTAAATAATTCCCATATTTCTTGGCCTGTTTTAAAAAATCAATATGGCCATTATGAAAAATATCGAAAGTGCCAAAAACCATTACTTTTTTCATAATTTTATTTAAAAAAGTGAAAACTTATCCAATTGGCAGTTCGATAATAAAAGTCGAACCTTTTTCTGCGCCTGCTGACTGAGCCCAAATTTTTCCCTTATGCGCTTCTATTATTTTTCTTCCTACGTAAATTCCCAATCCAATTCCTCCCGTAGCTAACTGATCGGCGTTGCTGCCCCTGGAGAATTTTTTAAATAAGTTACCCATCTCATTCTCTGAGATCCCCATCCCCGTATCGGAAATTTCTATCCTAACCATATTGTAATCCGTTTTTATCAATCTCAAAGTAATAAACCCCTTTAATGTATATTTTATGGCATTATCAATAAGATTGGAGATAACTTCTCTGATTTTTCCGGAATCCATGCTTATATCTGGAACTTTATCCTTGGGTATTTCTAATTTAAATTCCAATCCTTTATCTCTGGCTTTAATCTCAAATGTTTCTGTCAAATCCCTGATTATTTTTTCACAAGATTGATTGGGTTGGATATCATACTGCATTTTTCCAGACTCAATTCTGGAGATATTTAAAATATCTTCCACTAACTCTATTAATCTTTCATTGGAAGTAAAAGCCCGCGACAATGAATCTCGCGTTTCAGCGTCTAAATTATTATTGGGGTCTTCTTTGGCGAGAGCCAAATAGCCTTTTATGACAGTAGGCGGAGTTCTCAATTGATGCGCAGCAATTGATATGAACTCATTTTTAGCATTATCCAGTTCTTTCAGTTTTCTATTATTAGCCTCCAATTTTTTCCCCATTTTTTCCAATTCGTTTTTTTGCAAAACATCCTGTTTATATTTTTTAATTAAAAGATTGGCAAATATAAATAAAAATAATAACATTACCAGCCGATACGCCACGCCGATAAAAGTTTTCGAGAAAAATATCTCCGCAATGTTTACGGTCAAAATCAAACCTATTAATGTTTGAGCAAAGAATATTTTTATATCTATCAATTTTTTCTTTATTGATGCATAAATAAATAAATAAAATATCAAAAATACCGCCGTTACGCCACTGTAAAGGAAGTATTCTGTGCCATAAAGAGCCGGCAAACTAAAAATTTCCAATATAGCAATCAAAGATGAAATTAATAAGATATTTCTATCGATAAATTTAACTTCTTTGTCCCGGCTGCTCAATATTGAATCAATTAATTCAGTAATCGTTAAGACATAAAATCCAATATGCACGAGGATGAAATATGAGGCAAAAATCGCACCACTCCAAGAAGACCAGTCAAATATTTCCAAATTGCCAGCTTTGAGATTGAATATATAAAATAAACTGAAAATAATCGCTGCCAAATAACCGGAATAAACCAATGTTTTTCTTTTTTTATCAAGAAGCACCGTTATCCAAAAATAATAAGTAACTGCCCCAAATATTAATCCTAAATTGGATACACCAAAAGAAATATCTGTAAAACTGTGCAACTTGGTTGTGAGCCAGAGGTAATAGCCGAAACTCCACCAACCCGAAAGGAATAAAATTGCCAGAGAAATAAGGTTAATCTTTTTCACTTCTTCAAATAAAAAAGCTACTGCCAAGACTACCATGAAAATACCTCCCGCAAAATATAATACCGCCAATAGATTACTTAATTCCATAAAAATAATATTAATAAAACTACTTATATTATAACAAACAAAAACATAAACCTCAAATTATATTTACGAATTACGAATCTATACTAATATACGAATGAATACTTAATGTTAAAGAATTAAAACAATATGCGAGTCATCGGTCATCGGCAATCAGTCATCTGGAAATATTTGGTATTATGTATAAATTCTTAAATCATAAATCATATATCTTAAATCCTAACTATCAATTCAACAATCAATGATACCCTGATTTCTTTTATTTGTATATTCGTATTTAATTAGTAATTAGTAAAGAAATTAACAATTTTTTTGAATTTTTATCACTGCGCTGAAATCATCTTCGTCTCGAACACTGTTAAATCTTTCAAACCCGCATTTTTGACATCGATGCAAAATAAAATATCTCCCGCCTTTTCTCAATTCTAAGCCTACCGGGCGCATCAGACCTTGGCATTCTTCTTGCCTATCCCCAGGATTTTTATCTACATGCTTGCTCCAAAGGCATTTTTGACAATGATTGGTATAACCATCGCCAGAAACGGAAAATCCGCAATTTTCACAAATAAAATCCTCTTTTCTTTTTTGAAATTTTTTAGTCAACATTTTTTATTTTTTTAACTTATCACCTATTTTGATTTCACAGCTACTAACATCCCCAGAATTTAATTCCAATACTTTATTTATTTTTTCTCTGGAAGAATAAATACTCTTAGAATTATAATCAATATTTTGATTAATATCTACAATTTCATCATTCTTAATCCAAACTATATCTATGGGAAAACGCATATCTTTCATCCAGAAAGAATAACTTCCTTCTCTCTCAAATAAAAACAACATTCCACAGTTAGGACCCAGGGATTCTCTGCCGGAAAGTCCTTTTTTTCTTTGCTCCTCATCACTCACAGTTTCAATAGCAAAATCACACTTACCAACTGAAATTATATTATCCCTCTCTGATTTACTTTTTTCTATTTTTTTATAATAAAACCACGCTCCTGCCAAAACTACTCCTGCTACCAACAATAATCCAAAAATAATTTTACTTTTTTTCATATATATTGTAGTTAGAATTTAGGAATTTGAGAATTTGAGAATTTAAGATTTTCATATTACTGATGACTCAATGACTTTTGACTTTAACTGCTTTAATGTTTTAATGCTTATTTGTTTTATGCTCCATGTTTAATGATGTGTGCCTCAATGACTTAATGACTGTTGACTTTTTTTCTATATCAATGTTTTAATGTTTATTTGTTTTAATGAAAGCTAACTTTTCCTTTTTGTTGATAATAATAAACCGAGCATTATTAAAATTTTTCCTAAACCTTTAACATTTAGCGCTACTGTGGCTACTAAAATAGTAATCAAATAAAAAAATGAATTTATTTGCCACTGCGACCAACCTATTTTCATTAGTTTGTGGTGCAGATGTTCATGATCAGCAGAAAATATTGATTTGCCTCCTTTTAATCTTTTTAAAATCACCCAAAAGAAATCTACTAGTGGAATAAATAAAATCAAAAGCGTAGTAGCGATTTTCGTCCCGGCAAAAATAGATAATCCAGCCACTATAAATCCCACAAAAAAGATCCCGTTACTACCTGCCATTATTTTAGCCGGTGGGAAATTAAAGATTAAAAATCCCAGAATCGCTCCCGCAAGAGCCATCGTTATTATTCCCACTGGAGGTTGATTAACCTCGGGTTTTAAAGATAATAAAAATATCGCCAATATTCCAATCAGATAAACGCCCATACCCAATCCATCCATTCCATCTAACCAATTCATCGCATTTATCAAAACAATAGCCCAAACGCTGGCAATTAAAATTACTATCAAATTTTTAACCAAGCTATCTAGCAAGATCACTTCACCCAAAGGATTGGAAATAGAATACATCCGAACGCCAAAAATAAAAATCAAAATCACTGCCAGAGTCTGAAAAAAAAACTGCATCTTCCAATTGATTTCTTTTAAATCATCCCAAAATCCAATCCCGAACACTACCAATCCACCCAATAAAATCCCGCTAATATCCTTGGTTAGAACAAGATTTTTATCTAATAAAATAACACCCAAAAAAGAAACGACTATTGCGATCCCCCCCCAGCGAGATATTTTATTATTGTGAATATGTCGGTTTTCTTTTCTGATATTTTTATTGGCCACAAAAAATTTAGCGCTTAGGTATTTTATAGCCAAAATTAAAAATACGCTTGCCCCAAAAGCGAACAAAAAAGGTTTTAAATACAAAGTTAGGATCATATTAGCTCCGCCAGCTGGCGGATTAGCATATTAACATTTTAACAATAAACATTAGGTCATCAGTCATCAGGTCAACTGTCATCATGACAAGCACTTTATTGCCGCTGACTCGATGGCTGATGACTTTTGACTGTTTCAATATTATACCAAATTCACTAAATTATACTAACTTCTATTCATAAACTCACCATATTCTTTCTTAATATATTCTTTTATTTTTTCTTTAAAAATTTCCTTATTAAATTTCAGGGCTTTAGATCTTATATAATCTCCGTCAAATTCTAAGTTTAAAAATTTATTAACTGCTACTATCACATCTTCGGGGGTTTGTTTTTCGATAAAAACCCCTGTTTTATTTTCTTCCATATTTTCTACGATGTCTCCTCCGCGATAAGCAATTAGTGGCCGGCCGGCCGCCATCGCTTCAATGGCCACGATGCCGAAATCTTCTTCTTGAGGAAATATAAATGCCCTGCAGGCAGCATAATACTCGGGAAGATATTTATCATCCACTCGTCCCAAAAATTCTATATTATCTTTGGCATTTTTTTTAAGTTTTTTCATTTCTGGACCTCGACCGATAATTTTAAGGGGCAATCCCAGCTCATTAAAAGCTTCGATAACAATATCGTGTCGTTTATAAGTTATTAACCTACCTACAATTAAAAAATAATCCCCTCTTTTCTCCGCGTCTTTCTCGACATAAAAATTATCCACATTTACTGGAGGATTTATTACTGTTGATTCTTTTTTATAATATTTTTTAATTCTTCTGGCAACAAAATTAGAATTAGCAATAAATTTATCCACTCTATTGGCGCTAATTGAATCCCAAATCCTTATATAATTCATAAAAAACGGCACCAATTTCTTGATAAAAGATGGCAAACCGAAATCGTCTGTATACTTCTGGCAATCATCCCAAGCATAACGCATCGGAGTGTGCATATAGCAAATGTGCAAAGTTTCTGGCGAAGTAATGATGCCCTTGGCATAGCTAGAAGAATCTGAAAGCACGATATTATAAGTTGAAAAATCAAATTGCTCAATTGCACTGGTCATCAGAAGCGGAAAAATACGATGTCTTTTTCGAGCCAATGGAAAATTTTGCAAAAAAGAAGTGTGAATTTTTTTGTCCCCAAAAACACCATGCATTAATTTCTTATCATGCATAATGGTATATATGTGAGCCTCGGGAAAAATTTCCGTAAAGCACTCCAAGACCCGCTCGGCTCCGCCGCATTGGACTAAATAATCATGGACTAAAGCAATCTTCATAACACAATCATTTTAACATATTAGCATTTTAACAATAAACATTAGGCCCTCAGTCAACAGTCATCAATCATTAAAACAATTAAACATAAAAACATTTCACTTCGCACCTTCCATTCCTGTCATCCCAGAAAGCAAAATTTCTTAGCGAAGTAATGAGCGATAGAAATTTGCTTATGTGGGATCTCATTCTTAGTTCTTAATTCTTAATTCTTAATTCTTACCAGGCTCCATGCCTGAAAAGTATTTTCCAACAAACATGCCACCGTTATCGGCCCCACTCCGCCTGGTACCGGAGAAATAAAACAATCACTATCTATAAAACTTTCTATATCAACATCGCCAAATACTTTTCCATCTTCTTTGATAATTCCGCCATCAATTATAACCGCCTTATCTTTGACCATCTGAGAATTTATTAAATTTTTTATTCCACAAGCCGTTACAATAATATCCGCCTCTTTTAATATACTGAAATTTTCTTCTTCGCCAACTTTATCACAAAAAATATATCGAGCTTCAACTCCATTTTTCCCCAATGCTTTCTGCATGATCTTTCCAAAATCATCTGACTTACAGACAACCACCGCATTTGTATGAGTGGGTTTACGAACAGCATTCCCCTCTCCACCTTTGTACTCAAAGGGGGAGATGTCCGTTAGGACAGAGGGGATTTCTTCTTCAGTAGCTAAATTCCCCAAAGCAAACTCCACCATCTTCATAATCGCCTTGGGGAAAACTGGAAATAAAGTTTCATTATCTTGAAAAAAACATTCTTGATTTTCATCACAAAAACCATCTACATCTTTCTCTGGGTTAATAGCATTGATAATTTTATGTTTATCTAATTTTTTCGGCAGTGGCAATTGGACGATTACGCCGTGAATATCATTATCATTATTAATCTCTTCAATTTTACTTAGAATAACTTCTTCCTCTATGTCAGAATCATATTTATATAGAATAAAATTAAAACCAATCTCCTTAGCCGCTTTTTCTTTCAATCCTACATAAATTTTAGACGCCTCATCTTCACCAATTAAAATAACCGCCAAAGTCGGTTTGGTTTCTGAATTTTCTATTTTCGCTCTGATATCACTCAAAATACCATCCGCAATTTCTTTTCCTTTTATTAGTTGCATAAAGTGTCTTAGGCTCTAAGAGCCCTTTTGAGTTTGGGCTCTTAGAGCCTAATACTATACCTTTTTAGTATACACCATATTTCTCACATAAAACAAATTAAATTTACTTTAACCAAAATAAAAATCTGATTCGTAAATTCGTAAAAATTCGTAATTCGTAGAGAACTTCCCCAAAATCCGCGCTATTGACTTTTAGCCCGAAATGTGCTATGGTGGAAAGTCAGTAACGGCCAGCTTTTTTAACGCCTATAAGGGCAAAATTTCACTTCTGGAGGAATACTATGTTATTAATCAGCCTAAGACACCTTCCGTATAATAAGAGCACTATGTCTCTTTCTGAGGAAGGGCGAACACGGGGAGAGGAATTGATGAGTGCTCTTTCATATCTATTTCGCCGGAAAAGAGAAAACTACAACCAGATCGTTCACGCTCCGGCTGTTCGGTGCAAGGAGACTGCTTACATGGTTAGCGCAGCTCTGCCGTTTGCTTCGGTGAATTTAGAGGAATGTCTTAACTGGAGTCCTGCTATCGCCGACAGCAACAATAACGCGGTCAAAGAAATGATCGCCCGTTATGAAAAATCGGGCGTGACCCTGCTAATCATCGTCTCGCACGACGCCATGGTCAACAGGATCAGCGAATGGATGATTTCTGAAAGAGGTGGCCTAATAGCTGAGCGCATCAACCTTGCACCTGGGCAATTCTGTTTAGTGCATTCCGACGGCAGATACACTCTTATTCCGGTTTGACGGAGGAGTGAGAAACTCTCTCTATATAATGTCTTGGCAAGCAAATGTTTGCCAAGACAATTTTTTATTTCGAAAAATTTACTTTTTTTATAATTCCGCTTTTTAAATCCATCTCAACCACATCCCCTGTTTTCAATATATTCGTTGCCACTTCTGTTCCAATGATACAAGGAATATTCATTTCTCGAGCAATAATCGCTGCATGACAAATTAATCCGCCATTATCAGTAATTATTCCTTTACTGCTGCCCATATACGGAACAAATTTTGGAGTCGTCATAGTAGTTACCAATATCTTTCCATCAATGTTAATTTCAGAAGTTAAATCATTTTCCTGGCACACAACCACGCACTCACCCTGAATTATATCTTCTCTAGCAGAGACACTTTTTCCGATTATTTTTTTCTCATCAATTAATTTTTGGCTTGAAACAAATTCGTAGATAGAATGCATGAGTTTTTCAATTTCAATTTTTTCATTTTTTGTTTCAATATCAAGAACTTTATTTTGATGGCTTTCCTCTCTGAAATTTATCAAAATATAGCCATGCGCATCCCGTTTTTCGATAATATTTATTATTCCTTCTTTGGTCAATTTTCCTTCTAAAAAATCAACTAACTCATTTACATGTAAATAATTTACAGCTTTTTGAGCAAAAGTGTTCCCGTCTTTTTCTCCGTCAAAGATAAATTGTAATATTTTTTCTAATATTTTTATTGATTCATCTATTGACTCATCATTTCTCCAATTATTAGCTCTAGCAATAATATGCTTTACATCCCCAGAATCACCACCTTCGCAAATTCCCTGAATCAATCCATTTATAAAATATTCATATGCGCTCATTTCTGCATATAAATCTACAAACAATAACGCATGTTTAAAAGCTTCTTTTGAATTATCCTTTTCAATTGATCTATTTATTGAAGATATTATCTCTTGCGCCTCTTTTAGTATCTCATAATTTTTATCTATATACCTCAAAATAATTTCAGGGTCGCTAAGATATTCTGATAAAATATATTCCTCTAATTGTGGCTGATTTATATTAAAGGCTCTTAATATTTTTTCAGAATTTGTATTAACATCAATGTCTTCATTGGCGACAACTCGCTTGTCAATTTTATGCATTTTTTCTCTGATACCTTTTACCCACGCTGACGCAACCAGCAACTTCCTTTTTGTATTTTTAAAACATCCCCACATCTGAGATTTAGCATAATCAACTAAATTTTTGTCATCTTTTTCCTCTGTATTTAAGTTAGACATATTTTTTTGTTTATTTATATTTTACAACTTTTTATTTGATGTTTTTTTATCCATACAAGTTTAATCATTGAGCTGCTTAACGCGAAGAATACATATCATACCAACATACTAACATTTTAAAAAATGAAAGCCAAGCTCGGAATGTTTCCCGCCTTGGCTTTGCATAACTGGTTGATACTTTTGGCATCATGGCCTTCTTTTTTCTGCCCGTGGGCGTATCATGCCATAGAACATGAGCGAACGGTACAACGGAGTTTGCTCCATTGCTACCTTACGACTTTTTAGGTATTTTAAAGTCGCTTTTTCTTCTTCCGTTAATCCCTCAAGCGTTACTCTTGGCATATGTCATTCTCCTTTTTCATTCTTTTCAGATTTATCTCGATTTCATAACAATAGCCACATTTTCTAAATTATTACAGCTATAGAGACAAGTGTCAAATTTCCGTTCTCTACATATAAAAAAATCAGCACTGCTATTGACTTTTGACCCAAAATGTGCTATGGTGGAAAGTCAGTAACGGCCAGCTTTTTTAAATGCATAAGGCAAACCGATAATGTTAATCACGGTAAGGAGAATACCATGGATAATCAACCAAGCAGTCAAGATAGACCGAACATCATTACTGCTATTGGCGGCGTTTGGAAGATTTTTGTTGGAGATTTAAAACTCGAGGACGGTGAAAGCGTTCTCATGGGTGCAGGCAAGCGCATTCTAACTAACGCGCCAAATTTGGCTGGATACAATTGGCTCACAGACCGCGTGCTTCTGCGAGATAAAAGAGAAAGAGGATGGATCACAATAGAAGATTGGTGTAAAAATCTTCCATCTGATCAATATGTAACAACGATTGGACCCGCGGAGGTTGTGTGCGAAATTTCTGAACGCCCATTATTTACTGTGTTTTCATACTGGGGAGAAACCATCCACATAACTGGGAAAATTTCTTTCATCCATTAAAAATTGAGATTAAACGCCATAAGGGCAAATAATCATTCAGAAGAGGTGTATTATGGGCGGAGGAACTGGTAATGACATTGGAACAATTCCGACAGTCAGAACGGTCTATACAATGCGTCATGCACAAAACGAATTTGGATCAGACGATCCGTCATTGACCAAAAGAGGCGACTGGCAGGCAGTAGAAGCGGCAAGAACATTCTTGCTTAATATCGAGTTTGATGCTGTATGCCATGGCATTTATACTCGACACCGAGAAACAGCAAAAATCGCAGAAAAAATCCTCGGGCTTTCTTGCAAGATGATTGAAGCTCCCCTTCTCGCTTTGACGAAGGCTACTAATGATCGCGCTTATCAGTGCGTGAAAATGGGTCGTAACCATCCAGAGGGTACTTCGGTTGGGTTCCGCGTTGACACCTGGTTCAAAACGGATAATACACTGATGCATTATCTAGCCCAGCAACTTCAGGACTTTTTCGGAGAAATTCCCAAGACATCCAAAAATATCCTAGCGGTTTCCAGTTCGCCAGTTCTTGAGTCTCTTGTACTTAAACGAAAGGAGACACAGCTCCTCGGTCATTGTGGCATAATTTGTTACACTATCAAAAATTGGGGAAAATTTACTTCAGTCATAAATTCAGAAGTTATTTTCGAGGGCTTCTTCGAGAAACCTCCTCAAAAATCCGAGTAAGCTTTTCTGCCTCGAATGCGAAGAAAATTTCTCGTGCATTCAAATAGGGTTTTGACGAATTTCGTCAAAACCCTATTTTATTTTTGATCCATATCTCCCTCGATATCCAATCTTTAATTTTTTATCAGGATTATAGCTGTTATATAAATCAATAAACCGCTCTTCATCCAAATAATATTTCCCGCCATTAAATTTATTTTTAAAACTTTTAACCAAAACATAATATTTTTCTAATTTCGCAAACAGCTTATCTTTTCTAAGTTTTTTTAATTTTTCTTTTGATCCAGAATCCACTGTAGATAAAAACTTCACTAACGACATAGGACTTTCCAATAAAGGCAATCTTTTTTCGATAGCCTTGGGGGCAATTTTTTCACAATAAACTTGTCCAATTAAATATAATATTGCCCTAGCCTCATTTAAACTTTTCCAAGTAGGCTTGGCTAAAATCTTTTCATATTTCAGCCAAAATTTATCCAATCTTTCTTCGATTTTTTTAACATCCAACAAATAAGTACTTTTCAAAAGTATTTGCATATTTTTTATGTAAAATATTTAATCCAGTTCACAAAATCAATATAGACATATAATAGACGATAATTAAACGATTATCAAGTTCCATAACATTATACCTGTTATAAAGGGTTGCGAATTGTTAATACCAACCTCCCGTAGAGTGTTAGTATTTATTCTTCTAATTTTTTATCTCAATCTCTTACTCTCAATCTTGCTTAAGTGCTAGATTTGTTTATAATAAGAATATAACATTACTTTATAATTTAATTTTTTCTTAAAAAATATTATGTCTAAAAAAATTATTTTTGCTCATGAAAGCGTATCTGATTTGGCAAAAACAATAGATGACTTGATGGACGCTGAACTTGGTAGCATATCCTGGGAAAAGTTTGGAGATGGTTGGCCAGAGCTTTTTATAAATCAAGCAGACGAAATTAGAAACAAAGATATTGTTTTTGTAGCTAACTTTGCAAAGCCAGAAACATTATTTGAACAATTTGCAATAATTTACTCCCTTCCTCGTCATTTTGTAAGGTCACTCCGAGTTATTGTTCTCTTCTATCCTGTCGGTACGATGGAACGAGTAGATACATATGGGGACATTGCCACAGCAGAAACTATGGCCAGAATGATTTCCGCGACACCTATGACCCAAACGGGCCCTGTCATATTTTCGATTTTTGACATTCATGCACTTCAAGGACAATTTTATTTCAGTGATAAAATATTACCTGAATTGGTTAGTGCTATTCCTCTTCTTAAAGAACGTATTAAATCCATAGAAAATTTAGCGATTGCATTTCCTGATGATGGCGCATACAAGCGTTTTGGCAAAATGTTTCCTGAATATCCACACATCATTTGCAATAAAGTACGAATGTCCGATGGGGAAAAAATTGTAACCATCAAAGAAGGAGCCGTCGAAGGAAAACACGTTATTATCATCGATGATCTCGTGCAAACTGGCGGAACATTACTTGAGTGTCGTGAAGTACTATTGCACTCCGGCGCCAAAGAAGTCAGTGCTTATGCTACTCATGGCGTATTTCCCAAGGATTCTTGGAAGAATTTCTTACCCAATTTATTTAGTCATATTTGGATAACCGACTCCTGCCCTGATACCATTAAAAAAATAAGTGCAGAAAAGGAATTTGAAATTTTATCACTTGCGCCTTCTATCGCAGAAATCATAAAAGATTAAATCTCACCTTTTAAGAAGACTCTCAGCTAAGATTAACTTTTGATTAAATACTCAGCCATGTGTTATGATTATATTATAAGACTTTGAATTAAGAACATTTTAATAAATTTTAATTATTTTATATGGAATACAGAGAATGTCCAGTTATCCCTAGCAAGGAAACGCTTAAAGATAAAGATGAAAAAGTTCTAAATAAACGTGAGCGTTACTCTGGTGTTTGCGATGTTTACAGCCCGGAGGAAGCCCGTGCCATGGCTGACGAACTTCGACGGAACCGGAAGAACTCCAGTCGAAAAGTCATGATCGGGGTCATGACACATCCTATTGTCTTGAATCCTGATTTACCTATTCCTGAGGAAGTGCGCAAAGATGTAAGCAAGGAGTTTCCAGCCCTGGAAAAAATGGCGGGGGGCTTTACAGATGACCCAGATGTGTTGAATACTATCCATATTGCAGACTTATATGGACCTGAGGGGCCATGGAAAGCTCAGAAAGCTCCGGATGTTTTCAAGAACCTTGAATTATGTGTTAAGCATGGGGGAGAATATTTACATGCAATCCAACTTGATATCACTTGGCCAGAACCTAATGAAATAAAAAAATTTAAAGAGAGATATCCAAATATTTTCACTATCTTACAAGTTGGAAAATTCGCTATAAAAGAAGTTGAAGGTGATCCGCAAAAAATAGTGGATCAGCTCCGGGAATATGGAGACTCAATCGATCATGTCTTACTTGATATGAGTATGGGAAAAGGTATGGGCATGGAAGCTGGAAAACTTTTGCCATTATTAAGATTGATCAAAAAAGAGCTTCCTGATCTTGGCTTGGCTGTAGCAGGAGGACTAGGACCTGATTCAATAGATTTGCTAGAGTTCATCGCTAAAGAATTCCCAGATGTCTCAATTGATGCTCAGGGAAACGTTAAACAAGAAGACGCACCCAGAGATATACGTGGGCATATGATCTCAACTCACCCTGCAGATTTAGGGCGATCAAATGAATATATTAAAAAAAGCTGTGCCATGTTGGACAATCCTCTAGAAAAATAATGGTTATATTTCGATAATTTATAAAAAACTAATATACATCTATGAATGACGAATCACACAATAATCAGAATAACATCGAAGAACAAAGCGACGAGATGCAAACGAGCGTCTGCAATGTTTGCAAGAATGATCCTTGTATCTGCACTGATAATGATAAGAAATATGGATCTAATCCTTCCAAAGAGAACGATAAAAAGCCTACTAGAATTAAACCGCCAAAAATAAGTTGGATATAAAAGACTAAATTTCTATCTTACTCTTTATCGCCAGTTTGCGTTAATAAAATAACCATCTCAAGAACCGCTAACTCAATAGCGGCTTTTTGTTGCCATTCCTTGTTACCCATTACAACTCGGAGCTTGCCTGATTCAAGACTCTCTTCTTTGTAGTGAAATAATTCGTCGCTTCTCGCCATTAATTGAACTCGGTTAAGAAAAGGAAAATAATCATTCTCGTATCTATCTCCAAACAGCTCTTTTGACCATTCGGCGCCAACGCCGATTTTTATATCTGTCTCCAAATTAATATTAGATCCGTTTGACTTAATATGGCGATCAATTATATATTTTGTTAGAAGAGCTATAGACCCTTGAAATCCTATGTCAAAAACAACCACTTTATCCTTATCTGTTTTGATATGCTCTTTAACATAATCTGCTATATTGTCTACTTTCTCAGCAAATCCTGGATTTAAAAAGACGAACATATCCATCAATCGCGCATACTCATCGTAGAATTCATTGAAATTTGTGGAATAGCGTTTATGCGCAGTATAAAGTATTTCGAGTGTTACGATGTAATATCCCCATTCTCTCAGCTCGTGGGTCAATAATTTTCGTCCAATCAGCACCTGATCAAGAGAGGTATTTTCAGAATTTAAAATATCGAGAGTTTTATGTGCTTCATAGAACATTTGGCAATCTCGCAAAAGATATATGGTGTGACTATTATCTTTGCGCCTTTTTTTAACAATTTCTAAAACAAAAGCACTGATTTTCACAATATGTTCCAAATCCACAATCTCGCCACCGTTCCAACGTTCAAGCTCCGCAATTGATATAGGATTTTTTAATAATGACTCAATATTTCTTATTGTAAAGTTAGAATATTCTTCTGGACTAGTTTCTTCATTGCCAAAGCTTAAAAAATCATCTGACAATGTCCCTTGATATTTCTTATTTTCCCAACGTCTGATTATAGTATCGTACCAAGTCTCTTTATATTCACTATTTAATTTTTCAATCAAATCAGTATCTTCGATAGATATTCTGTCTGGCTGAAGATCAAAGGCAGTTTTTCTGTCAACTTCAAACCATTGGCCAAAACGATTACGGTAATACAAATTGCCCTCAAATATATTATAAAAATTTTCTCCTATCTTCCATTGTCCGCTTTTTTGAGAAACCCATTTTTCAAAACAAGAGTCGTATGTATTTTGAAAAATATACTTATCGCCAAAATGCTCTTCAAACAAGGGATCAAAAGCACTGCTAAAAGTTGTAAGACCAGAGGCGACCATGAGTCTGATCCAATCTATTATATTGTAGGTGTGCCTGCAAACATAATATAAATATTCATCATCAGCATTTTTTAGGCGCTCTTGAATCTCTTGCATGTCTCTGATTAAAAATTCGCTGAAGACTTGAAAATCTGCGGCTACAGACCAATTTTTCACGTCTGATCTCTTAGGGGTGAGTATCGTCTCAAAATGTTTAAAAAACTCGATAAACCATGTGTCATCTTGCGATAATTCTTCAACTTTATCTTGCATATATATTAGATTAAAATGATAAATTTTTATTATCTCAATTATAGCACAAAATAAACAATAATTAGTTACCTTTTCCTTTCTCCAAAATCCTCACCACTCCCTCATTCGCCTCAAAACCAGACCTTCTGCGCTATTAAACCGCATAATTTTCCGTGGCAAATTCATATTGTTCAATAAATATTTTTTTCATCGGCACTATTGTATTTAACTCATAAAACGCCAGCACAGCCGCTCTATATTCTTCTTCATCAACACTGCGATAAGAAAGAGGGGCAAGTGAATGGGAAATAAGGAGAGCATTGGTCATTAATCGCGCCGTTCGTTTATTTCCATCCTCAAATGGTTGAATATAACTGATGCCCAGAAGCGCCAAAAGGGCCTTGGCATAAGAAGTTTTACTTCTTAAAACTGCTTTTGATAATTCTTCAACCGCTTCTGTGATTTGATATACATTATCCAACGGACGATAAATTGATCCAGTAATACCAACAGCTTTTGATCTAAAACCAAAATTCACATCCAAATCTTTAACAATGACTGAGTGCAATTCTTCTAAATTTTTCTTTGTAATAGTTTTAAATTGCAAAACATGAGAACGAATATAATCAAAAGCGTCTTTGTGATTTAGAATCATTTGGGTTTCATCTTTGCTATGCCCAGGCGCTTCCTTATTTTCTAAAATCAATTTCTCCGTATCAAGAAGCGTATAGGTATTACCCTCAATTTTTGATGATTTCCAAGAAAGCTCAATAACTAAGCGCTCCAATTCTTTTTTCTGAATAATATCAGATGCGCCCGTTGTTCTTTTTCTATACTTGCGTGTAGCGTCTTCTAGTTTTTCTATTTCTTCTTGAGTGAAAACATTAATTGGAAAATCAAGTAGCACGTTAAAATTATATTGACTTAGGCCATAACGTTTATCCGGCTCGATTTCCATATATTCTTTGGCATTGATATCGGCAAAAATTCGTCCGTAAATGCTTAATTCATAGCCCGTTGATCGTCCTGATCCAGCCACTTCCAAAAAACCCTGCTCGACTAATTCCGATAAAGCTCTTTTTACGGTTACTAAGGAGAAATTATCTAGAGAATCTTTTAGCGCGCTATGCACTTGGGAAGATTGCATTTTCCCTTTAATCAAAAAAATTTCTATTATTTTTTGTTGTTTTGGAGATATTTTATACATAATCGTATCATTTAGTTAGCTTAATCATATCATAATGATACGATTATTCCAAATATTATTACTGTTAAAGAGGTTTACTTGTTATAATCTTTCACCCTATTTAAAATCCTCACCACTCCTTCGTTAGCCCCAGAACCAGTTTTGGTACTGGACGCAGCCGCGCCCCGAACCGTATGATCCAGTGCCCCGCCCTGTACCGAATGATTCAGGGCATCCACCTCCACCAAATCCCCATCGTGCAAAACTTGGGTCGCAATTTTGGTGCCGATGATGCAGGGTTTTTTGAGCTCGCGGGCGATAATGGAGGCATGGCAAGTGACCCCACCTTCGTCCGTTACGAAAGCTGCCGCTTTTTTCATGGCCACTATAAAATTAGGTGTGGTCATAGAAGCTACTAAAATATCGCCTTTTTTAATTTTCGCAACATCTGCATCTTCAAAAAGAATTTTAACAAAACCTCTCGCAGTACCATTATGAGCAACGCTCCCCTCTATGACATCATTAAAAACTTCTTTCTCTGAGTTAAACGGCACAAACTCATAATTATTATTAGTAGCATATTCCTCTAGCGCAACTCCCGCATGCAAGTTCCCTTTGTGAAAAATATACCCAAATTGCCTTTTCTTTAATATTTCCATCGGTGGATATTGTTTTGCCACGACCTCTTTTAATGTTAGATATTCTAAATATTTAGCATACTCATGAGGAACAACTTTTTCTAAAATCTGCATGGTTTTCGCATCAAAACTCTGCATCAATCCATCGCTTTGTTTTCTTATTTTTCTATATATATCAATAAGCTCACTTTTTATCCCTTGGATATTTTCTCTCTCATCTCCAAACATATTGCCCAAGGCGAAAAGTGGCAACAATTTCACGATTAGCTGAAACAAGCTATCTATATCAAAATTTCGTGGATTTCCTATAATAGCTCTAATTTCCAAAAAATTATTGTCAAACTCTTTTTTTAATCCCACCAGTTCATCAGGATTGTCATTAAAAAATTTAATCAGAGGAACTGGATCTTGAGCCGGATCGGTAAAATTAAAATACATATCTGTCCCTTTATAGGGAATTTTTACAAACACTGGATCCATAAAAAATCTCTCGCCACTTATTTTAAAAAGTTCTATTCTTTCTCCGACATCATAAGCTTGGCATGAGATAAGAGCCATTCCTCGATTAAAAAACTTCCTATATTCTTCTTTTTCATGAATTTTGCTCTCTGCTTTTTTCAAAATCCTCACCGCTCCCTCATTCGCCCCGCCCTGTACCGAATGATTCAGGGCATCCACCTCCACCAAATCCCCATCGTGCAAAACTTGGGTCGCGATTTTAGTACCGACGATACAAGGGATTTTCAATTCGCGTGAAACGATAGCGGCGTGGCAAGTAATTCCACCTTCGTCAGTAATGATTGCTCTGGCATTCTTTAGGTAAGAAACAATCTCAGGGCGGGTCATGGGTGTTACCAAAATATAATTACTTTTTCCCACGAGAGCATCATTTATTTTTTCATAATCATATTCTAATATTTTTATAACAAGTCCTTTTGCCGTACCACCAGAAACTGCATTTCCTTTAATTATTTTACAGTTTCCACTAGCTACTATTTCTTGGTTTGTCAGATAACTAATAATTTCCGTCACTGATTCCATTCTCTTTATAGTAACAAAATCTTTTCCATTGTAAACAAAAGCGATGGAGCGACCATTGATTTTTTTAAATTCATCTATTTTTTTAGGATCATCCAACAGATCAATAATTTCATCAAATGTCGCATAAGTAAATGTTTGCCATAAGATAGAATCAAATCTTTTCGCTAAGGCTTCAATAATATAATCACAACACTTATAAATATCGCTCACGAACTCCGAGAGTTCCATTCTTACTTTGGGTAATAATTCAATCATTTCAGAATCATCAGTTTCAAAAAACTCCTGGGTAAAAAAGATATATCGCTGATAAATCTCCATACAAATATTATCCAAAGACTTTAGCGACTGCACAAATTCATCATTGCTTAATTTTAAATAATCCAATTCCAAAAGATTGTTAACCGTCTCCTTGTGAGTTTTCATAATTAATCGGCTCTCTTGGATAACAAACTTCATATCTTCTGTTTTAGTTATCTTTTGAATATTTTGATCGTCCCATCCTTCAAACTTATCTGTTAATATTTCAATAGTTTTTGGAAAATTATTTATTTTTAACTTTTTTTGCAACGGATTATTCTGATAGCTTCTCATAGCTGACTCAAAACATATCACAGGAATAAAGGCATAAGTAATTTGTTTGAAAAAAACTGTGTCTTTTATAGATTTCAAGACATCTGTTTCTTTTTCTTTATTTAATGTTTTAGTCAATGTCGTTATTGGCCGACTTTGAGTAATATAAAATTTATTTTTCTCATACGCCCATTCAATGTCGCACGGAAAACCATAATGTTTTTCGATTTTGATAATTAATCTAGAAAGTTCGAGAATTTCTTTTTCATTGAGTACTTGCGAAGATGCTTGAGGTTCGGGGATATCTCGCCATTCGTTATTGGAATTAGAGATCTCTCCACTTCGCCCCAAATCATCCAGGGAGGGGCTTCGGTCGAGATGACACGATCTATATAATCCTTTGGTTTGGATATTTACATTCACATCAATAATCACCTTCTTATTTTCTAGTTCTTCATTCTCAATTTCTAATTCCTCATTCTTAATTCTTAATTCATAATTCTTGATTCTTGACTTATCTACGACGTAGGAGTCTGGAGTAATGGAACCAGAGACAATCGCCTCACCCAATCCCCATCCAGCTTCTATAATAAGCTGGTTCGGGTCTTCAGTCACCGGATGCACTGAAAAAGCGATACCGGATTTCTCAGATTGAATCATTTTTTGGATAACAACGGCTACGGATATTTTCTCTCCACCCCCCTGCGTTCCCCCCTCGGGGAGGGGGGATGGAAGAGGGTATTTTTCAAAACGATAAAATATAGCACGCGGAGTGAAAAGTGACGCCCAGCATTTCTGGATATTTTCTAATAAATTTTCTTGAGTTGTATTAAGATAAGAATTGAGCTGTCCCGCCCAGGCATGTTCTGCTCCGTCTTCCGCCGTGGCGCTGGAACGCACTGCAATGTATTTAGCATCAAGTTTTTTGAATTCTATTTCGATTTCTTTGACAATATCCTCTGGCATTTTGGCGTTCAGAATAAGAGATTGAATTTTTTCCGAGGCGTTTTCGACTGTATGCATTTTTTGATTGTCGACAGTTGCAAGCAATGCTTCAATTTCCACATTTAAATCAGTTTCAGCTAGAAACTTCTCGAAAGCCTCTGAGAGCACCACAAAGCCTGGTGGAACTGGAATCCCTGCGTTAATCATCTCTCCCAAAGAAGCCCCCTTGCCTCCCGCAATTGGTGCGCTATTTTTATCTAACTCTGTAAAATTTTTAGTAAACATAAAATGGTATTTAAAAGGCGCCAATTGTGGCACCTTTTAATTATATAACGTTTTGGATATAAAACAAATTTATATTAAACTATTCTTTAATCGCTGCAGAAGCGGCTTTTAATACTTCTTTGGAGATAGTGTTGAATAATTTTTGGTTTTCTTTTAGATACGCTTTGGCTTTTTCTCGCCCGGTGCCTAACTTTTCTTCGCCGTAAGCATAAGAATTTCCTGATTTTTTGATAACTTCCAATTTTACTCCAGTATCCAGCAAATCTCCGGATTGAGAAATTCCTTCATTGTACATAATATCAAATTCAGTAGTTTGAAATGGCGGCGCTACTTTGTTTTTAACCACTTTGACTTTTACTCTGTTGCCCACCACCTGTTCGCCGGATTTAATCTGAGCGCTTCGGCGCACATCAATTCGCACCGATGAATAAAATTTCAAAGCTTGTCCTCCGCTAGTAGTCTCCGGATTACCAAACATCACTCCGATTTTCATTCTTATCTGATTGATAAAAATAACAATAGTATTGGATTTGCCCATTATCGGAGTTAATTTTCGCAGAGCTTGAGACATCAGCCTCGCTTGACGACCGACATGATGATCACCCATCTCGCCTTCAATTTCAGCCCGCGGAACGAGAGCCGCGACAGAGTCGACCACGATTAAATCAATCGCATTACTTCGCACCAATGTTTCCACAATATCGAGAGCTTGTTCGCCTGAATCTGGCTGAGAAATCAGAAGTTCATCAATATTTACTCCAATTTTCTTGGCATAAGAAGGATCCATGGCATGCTCAGCATCCACAAAAGCTACAGCTCCTCCAGCTTTCTGGGCGTTAGCAGCCACATGCAAAGAAAGAGTTGTTTTACCGGATGATTCTGGACCATAAATTTCTATAATTCTCCCGCGAGGCATCCCTCCGATACCCAAAGCGATATCCAATGATATTGAGCCGGTAGGAATAGAGGCTACATCCACTTTTTTCACGTCTCCCAGTTTCATAATCATTCCATCACCGAATTTTTGTCTTATTTCATCCACGACGCCATCCAATCTTTTTTCCATCGCATCAGTATTGACGGGTTTCATCTCTTTGAGCGGTTTATTTTTTGTTGCCATACGCTTTTGCATATTAACATATTAGCATTTAAACAATCTGCTATATGTCATTTTTATATAAATTATTATTTGTTAATTTTAATCTTTTTTCTTCTTTTTTTTATCTTCTTCAACCGGTTTGGCTGGTGCACTATCATTGACACCCAATACTGCTTCATCAATCACAACTTCTCCTTCTGTGGTGCCCGGTGGCGTCTCCATAGTCGAATTATTTTCAGCCGGTTTCGCTTCTTCTTGTGGGATGGGATTCTCTGGAGGTTTAATTTCCTCTGCGCTATAGTGAGCCTCTACAGATATTGATTCCACGACTTCTTTATTAAATTGATTCACACTTCTTATCATTATAACATTTTTACCCTCTCGCAATATAATATTTTCAGAAAAAACCCCCTCATCATCAACTAAGACCGGCTGATTGTTTATAAACAATTCATTGCCCGCATCTGTTTTCCCCTTTACTAATACTTTCGTATCGTTAATCACTGAATCTGTCGCCGGATTTATTATCAATAACTCCGGATTAGATACGAAATTATTTAAATTTTTAAATAAATAAACAGACAAAACCACAAAAAATAATGAAACAAAAAAAATGGAAATTATTTTAGGAGTTATT